>JBBSLR010000403.1:0-3725 GCA_038255045.1 Phormidesmidales cyanobacterium | reverse complement strand
GTTGCTACATCTGCCCTGGGTGCCAGCCGCTCAACTAGAGCTATTTTTGACCTTTGGGCGAAGGCAATGCGCCCCTACGGTAGAACCGGGGTGATGGGATTCGGATTGGATATTAGGGACATGCATTGAAATATCGCTAACTTTTTGAGATCAGAGCCAAAAATGCCGCTCCCTGCGGCCTCAGCCACGGCCACCGCGCTGTCGTAGATAAACTGCTTATACTGGGCAATTTCTTCTGCGATCGCTTTGCCTTCAACCACCTGAATTGCTGCTGGAGCGATGGCTATAAATCGCCCTAGGATGAGGTGTCTAAACCTGCGGGCAGCCAGTGTTGCGCTCGCGAAGATGAGATACCTGCTTTACCATAGTAAGTGAGCTGAGATCGCTATCAGTTACAAAAGCACGCGTTTGATCTTGACTTGATGTGCGTTGAGGAGACCTATGCTAGCCGTTACCAATTCTCTCTACACCGAGGAACAGATTAGGGTCTGGCTGCGGGGGCTGCTCACCCTGGCCTGGGCCGACGGCAACTTTGACGACGACGAAAAGGCCCTGATTGCCGCCATCACTGAAGATGAGCTGGCTCCCGGCCTCGATTTTGACCATTTTGAACCCGTTACCCCCGACGAAGTGGCGCGGGAACTGGGCGATGATCCGGCCATGGCCGAAAATTTTCTGCGGATGGCGGTGATGGTGGCCCTGGCCGACGGCGTGTATTCCGTTGAGGAAGATATCCAGCTTCAGGCCTTTTGCCGGGCGCTGAACCTGAAAGAAACCGTGCTGGCTTCGGTGCGATCGACCCTCTATAGCCTCAAGCCTGAAAATGACGCGATCGCCACTGGGTTGCGGCCTCCGGTCACCAGCGGCAAGCTCGACCCGCTCAAGCCCGCCCGCGAGTGGCTTGAGCAAATGGAGGTGCAAGACCCGCGCCTGGCCCGGTTTGTGTGCAAGCTCATCCCCTCTCAGTGCCCCTTTGAGCGCGATGTGGTGCTGTTTAACAAAAAGCTGGTGCACATTCCGCCCATGTGCAAAATCAACCCGCTCTACGAGCAGCTGGTGGGGCTACGGTTTCGCGCCCTGTCATACCTGGCCGACGACTGCGGCGAAGATGTGACGCCGCTGCTGTAGATGGCGGATGGAAAAACCGGGTTTCTGACTGTTAATGGCGCAGTGTACTGGCCAGCCCTAACAGAAACCCGGTTTTTGATCCTCTATAACGACTCGGGTTCTTTGCCAGAGACTACGGGGGCAATGCTGCTGAGCTTCAGCGTTGGGTGGTCGGCCTCGATCTGCTGGCAGTTCCACTCGTTCTTGAACAACAGCACTGGGCGATCCCAGCTGTCTTTGACGGTGACGGTGTTGAATAGCCGCCCCACGGCTTCTAGGGCTTCCCAGCCGCCGTCAACCCAGCGGGCCACGCTGTAGGGCAGCGGCTCAATGCGAGTGTCAACGCCGTACTCGTTTTGCAGGCGGTACTGCACCACCTCGAGCTGGAGCTGGCCCACGGCGGCGAGAATCGGGTCGCGTTTTGATTCGTCGGCGGAGAACATGATCTGCACCGCCCCTTCTTCCCGCAGTTCTGAGACGCCCTTTTGAAACTGTTTGTACTTGGAGGGGTTGGGGTTTTTAAGGTAGGCAAAGATCTCGGGCGAAAAGCAGGGGATGCCGTCGTACTCCAGACGCTTGCCCTGGTAGATGGTATCGCCAATGGCAAACACCCCCGGATTATTTAGGCCAATCACGTCGCCGGGATAGGCTTCTTCTAGCGATTCGCGGCCCTGGCCAAAGAGCTTCTGGGGGTGCGACAGGCGCACGGCCTTGCCCGATCGCGCGTGGCTGACCACCATATCTTTCTCAAACTTGCCCGAGCACACCCGCACAAAGGCGATGCGATCGCGGTGTTTGGGGTCCATATTGGCCTGGAGCTTAAACACAAACCCCGAGAAATCTTCGTTGGTGGGGGAGATTTTGCCTAGGGTGCTGCTGCGGGCCGAGGGTTTGAGGGCGTAGTCGAGAAAGGCATCGAGAAACAGCTGCACGCCAAAGTTGGTCATGGCGCTGCCAAAGAAAACCGGGGTCTGCTGCCCGGCGTGGACGGCCTCCAGGTCTAGCTCCGGCCCGACTTCTTCAATCACCTCTAGCTCTTCTTTGAACTGGTAGTAAAGGTCTTGGTCAAGCAGGTCTTCAATGCGAGGGTCGCCAATGTCTAGCACCGTGTCTTTGGCGGCCCGCTTGCCGTGAACGCTGCGCTCAAACAGGTGAATTTGCTGGTGGCGGCGGTCAAACACGCCCTTGAAGCGATCGCCCATGCCAATCGGCCAGTTGACAGCGTAGGTTTGCAGGCCCAGCCGCTGCTCGATCTCGTCTAGCAGCTCCAGTGGCTCCCGCGCCGGGCGATCCATCTTGTTAAAGAAGGTGAAGATCGGGAGGGCGCGCATGCGGCACACCTCAAACAGCTTCAGGGTCTGCGGCTCTAGGCCCTTGGCCGCGTCTTCGAGCATCACCGCGTTGTCGGCGGCGGCCAGGGTGCGGTAGGTGTCTTCGCTAAAGTCTTGGTGGCCGGGGGTATCCAGCAGGTTCATGGTGTAGCCGCTGTAGTCAAACTGCAACACCGTGGAGGTGATGGAAATGCCCCGCTGCTGCTCCAGCTCCATCCAGTCAGAGGTGGCGCTGCGCTGGGCGCGCTTGGCCTTGACCGCCCCAGCCTCCTGAATAGCGCCTCCGTACAGCAGCAGCTTCTCAGTTAGCGTTGTTTTACCGGCGTCGGGGTGAGAGATGATGGCAAAATTGCGCCGCTGCTCGACCGCTTCGGCAATGGAAGCGGAGGTGGCGACAGTGGAAACAGCGGCGTCAGTCATGAATCAGCGATGCTCGTACAATTGGCACTTCTTTCTATTGTAGAGGGTGGCCCCAGCGAAACGAACCTGGGCTGCGGGTTGCTGCTCCTGGCTGAAGGCTCCGCCCTACAACCCAATGGAATGCTAACCCAAAAGCCACTAGCCACGGAGGTACGCTACCTAGCGAGAGATAAACCGGGTTTTTAACCTGAATTGTTCATGATGCTCGAAAAACGCCCGTCATTCCCGCAAAGAGCCCGCCCCCGCGAGGGCATGGGGCGGGAATCCATGGGAGAGTGAGTTGCTTCGTGTGGATTCCCGTTTCCACGGGAATGACAGCCATTACGTCCTCAGAACGTCCTGAGAGTACAGGGGGCCTGCTTTGCCGAGGCTTTTTTTACCCGAACTCAGGCTATTCTTAGGCCAGTAGCTAGGGGGCCAGCGGCTGTGAGGCAAGGGCAATGGATCTGCAACTGATGGATTGGCAACTGCTAGAGAGCATTGGTCTGGGTCTGGGCCTGGGGGTGGCCGCCGGGTTTCGGGTGGTGGTGCCCTTTTGGGTGCTGAGCGCCGCCGCGCTGTTTGCCCATGTGCCGCTGACCGACAGCATCACCTGGCTGGGCAGCCCCACCGCCTTCATTGGGTTATCAATCGCTTTAATTGTAGAAATTTTGGCCTACAGCATTCCCTGGCTCGACAATCTGATCGATACGGTGGCGCTGCCCGTGGCCGCTGTGGCCGGTACAGTGCTGATGGCGATCGCCGCCAACCAGCTCGACCCCTTTGCCCAGTGGACTGTGGCGATCGTGGCCGGGGGCGGGGCTGCCGCCACGGTAAAGGGGTTGAATGGTCTGACTCGCTTAGTCTCCACGGCCACCACGGGCGGCG
>JBBSLR010000402.1:0-3735 GCA_038255045.1 Phormidesmidales cyanobacterium | reverse complement strand
CTAGCCATCAACAACATCTCAAAAAAATGGACGATGCCAATTCGAGACTGGAAAAGTGCCTTAAATCGTTTCGCGATTGAGTTTGAAGGCAGGTTTCCCATGTAACGATCCCACGCTTGACACAAACTGGTTGACATACCCGACGAAAATTGATGCAGCAATTGAAGCCTCTGCTCACACAGCCCCAGTCGATGGCGAAACCTTCGTAAATGGCATTCTAGAGTGTTTCCGGCAGGTAAACTAGCCATGAGTCGCTATGTCATCAACGTTCTTACCCGCCAAGATCTCAACGAAATTGCCGACTATTTTGCTGATTTGCTCACCACGCCGTCGGTTGAAAAGTAGTGTCGTTGGCGATCAAAACCATGTCGCCAGTTTGTTTAATCACAAACAGCCCTCGCTGGTAGGCATAGCGGTCTATCCCTTCATCTACCTCAATACCCGCCACGGCTCCGTAGATGCGGTAGTCGCCGTAGTGGGGAAACGCCTGCCTAAAGCGATCTAGTCGGGCTAAAAAGTCGTCCACATCTTGACGGGAGAGCCGCGATTTGACTTCAATCGCAACCGCTACATCCCCATCCACTGCAAAAATATCGATCTCCATCTCTGCACCAGGTCGCCGCGACCTCATGCGACGGGCCGTTTCTTGCACCTGGATGCCCCGCTCCTGAAACAGGCGCACCACCGAAGGCTCGACTAAATTTTCAACAAATTGCCCCCATCGGGTTGTCAGCCCTGCCATCTCTCGGCTTGTGTTGGCCGCGATGCGACTGGTGTTTGCTGAAATCTGCTTTAGCTCCTGCATCTGGCGCTCAGACTCGGCAAGGCGGCGATCGGCCTCTGCCTGAGATGCTTGAAATAGAGCGTAAATATCGTCAATGGTGACGGGTTCAGCCACGGTCTGACTCCTGCCTTTGGATGCTCAATTCTATTATGCGATTAAAATCATTACCCTACAGAGTTACCCTGAGTGCATCCTAAATTTGTAAATTCATCATTCTGGCAGCTGGCTGGTCTGTCATTCCCGTGCAGACGGGAATCCCCGTCGGACATCTTGCTCCCGAATGGATTCCCACTGGCGTGGGAATGACATGGACACTTGCAAAAGTGGGATACACCCATTACCCGACTAGCTTTCTACTCTGATTGTCAATATAACGGCGTAAAATCGAGTTGATCAAAACCTTATATTCTGTACCCTGAGCCTGAAACCACTGCAATACATCAGGCTCAAGTTGCACAAGCTGCTGTGCTTGTGACGCCGGAATTCTTAATGTCGCCTTCTCAAAGAACTCTTCCGTCAAAGGAGGAATATCGGAATAATCAATTCCTTCATCGTCCAGTGACTCTAGTGCTGCCCAATTAGTACGAGAGGTATTGCTTGAGTCTTTGCCGCTCATGGCGGTTAGCCCTTCGTGCTGAAATAATTCGAATTACATCGTTTTGGCGTTCTGTCCAGACCACAATGGCCACGCCGTTGCCCAGCAGACCAATGCCAAACCTGAGTTATCTCTACTCTAAGTCCAGGGTGATTTCAACGTCAGCCTTTTTATACAGGCCGACCCGGATCGAGGTGATCTAGTGCTTTTAGCACCGCCCCTACATCCATCGACAGGTATTCGCCGAGGCGGAGGATGTCGTTGACTTGGGCGCGGCTGTCTTGGCCGAGGGGCTTGCGGGCCACGGCGGCCCGCTTGAGCAAGGCAAATACCTGGCGGTTGAGGTGCTGATAATACAACTCCTGGGGGCGCTCTAACGAAAGAACCAGGTTGAGCTGCTGGCCTAGATTCACCAGTCGCCCCAGCCAGTCCACATCGGCGGCGAGGGATTCGGTCGGTGCCTGGTTGAGAAGTTGCCAGACTGATCGCCCGATCAGCCGCTCTAGCATGGGTTTAGCCGCCACTAGCGACAGCGAGGCGTTGCAGGTGCTGGCCTCGGTGGCGATCGCCTCCAGCTCATTCAGATAGCCTTCCCCCTGGCGCAGGGGGCTGGCGGTGGGGTCGCTGGTCTCGCGTTCGAGGGCTTGCAGCACCTCCATCGCCCGGTGGCTGAGGGCAATATCTGCCGCCACTTGCAGCTCGCGGGGCACCGGCAGGCCGTCGCGGTGGAAGGCCCGCAGCACGCCGTAGTTGTCGCGATAGACCTGGGCGTAGAGCTGGTCGAGGCGCAGCAGGGTGTCTTGGGAGAGCAGGCCCATCATGCGGTGGCGCTCTTCGGCAAATAGGTCTTGCAGGCCGTAGGTGTGGGGGCCAAAGGCACTGTTGATGGCGAGAATCATCTGGGCGGCGCTGGCCTGGCTGAGGCTTTCAAACACCGCCGCCTTGGCCTGGGTGTAGTCGAGGCGCGATCGCATGGTCTTAATGCCGCAGTGAAAGTCCCAGCCGCCCAGGTGCACCACGGCAAAGGCCAGGCTGAGGCTTTCGCGGGTGATGGTGGAGGTGATCTCTACCAGGCCCACCGCTAGGGAAATCGGCCCCAGGCGCTGGCGGCGGTAGTCGTGCTGCTTCACGGTGTAGCAGTAGATCGTTTGCTCGCTGCGGTAGTCGGTAAACAGCGACCCCATGGCGTAGTGGGCCACCACCTGCTCCAGCGAAATGCGGGAGGGCTTGACCAGAGACTCGTAGACCCCGGCCCCGGTGACAAATTCTTCAACGTTGCTGGGGGCCTGGCCCAGGCGTTTGACAAACTCTTGCTCTAGGGCGAGCCCGGCCACTTCGCCCGCCAGCTCCATGGCGCGGGTGGCGTAGCGGAGAATCTGGGTGCCCTCGGGGCGCGAGAGTTCTTCAAAGAACCAGCCGCAGCTGGTGTACATAAACATGGCGTGGCGCTGCATTTCGAGCAGTTGCAGAGCGGTGACCCGCTCGATGGCCGACAGTTTGCGGGTTTGGTGGGCGGCAAAGAAGGCGTCGAGGCTCTCGGGGCTGCGATCGCCCATCACGGCCACGTAGGCATTGCGCGCCGCCCAGGGGTCGCGCAGCAGGTCAGCCCCGTACTGCTCGTACACCGCCACCAGCTGGTCGCGCAGCCAGTCGAGGGTGTCGCGCAGGGGGCGACGCCACTGCTGGTGCCATTCACCGCCGCCGCCACAGCCGCAGTCATCCTGCCAGCGATCAACGCCGTGGGAGCAGCTCCAGGCGGTGACGGGCTTGAGTTCGGCCTCCCAGGTGGGGGGATGCGTCGCCAGGTAGTGGGCGTAGTTGGTCACCGTCCAGCCCTGGCGGGGAAATTCTTCGGTGAGGGCGTAGGCCAGGGCTTTTTCGGCCCCGCTCCGGTGGTGGCCAAAGGTTTCGCCATCGGTGGCGACCGAGATCAGCTGGAAGGGGCGGTGATCCCCGTGGATCGCCTGGCCGACGCGCCCGGCAAAGTGCTGGGACGAACTCAGCACGTCGTTAAAGCCCATGTCGCGGGAGATCGGGCCGTCGTAGAAGAAAATGTCGATGTGGCGGCTGGGGTCGGGGCTGCCGTCGGCCTGCTTGAGAAAGCAGCGGTAGGGGCGGCTGGGGTCGATCTGACCGCCGCCGACTTCTTGCCAGGCATCGCGATCGCCGTTGTAGCTGACCAGGGGCCGACAGCGCTGCACCTGGGAGGGGGAAAGAATGGTGAACCTGATCCCCTCGGCGTGAAGCACGTCTAGGGTGGGGTAATCAATCGCGGTTTCGGCCAGCCAAATGCCCTCGGGCTGGCGGCCAAACCGGCGGCGAAAGTCTTCGATGCCCCAGCGCACCTGGGTGACTT
>JBBSLR010000401.1:0-3744 GCA_038255045.1 Phormidesmidales cyanobacterium | reverse complement strand
GGGGGAGAGGGGTTCTGAATCCGGCTCCCCTTCTCCCCTAGGGAGAAGGGGTTGGGGGATGAGGGCCTAGCTTGGATGCTTAATTAGTTGGCGTACTCTAAGTCGACCAACTGTTCCTGAAACCCGAAACCCAGCACCTGAAACCCCAACAAAAGTTGCCCTATTTCTGCCAACCAGCCCTAACCCCCTACTCCACCACCAGACGAGAAAGGCTGGTGCCGGGGTAGTAGTTGCCTAAAATTTGGGTGTAGTTATAGCCCTGGGCGGCCAGCTCCATCGCGCCAGCTTGGCTCATGCCGTTGCCGCCGTGGGCCGTCTGCACGATCGCATCGGAGGCCGCGTAGAGCGACTCGACAATGCCGCCGTCGTGGCTAATAAATTCGCCAGTGGTGGCCACCACTGCCGCCTGAGTCGTGTTGGTCTCTTTGCCAATGCCCAGATAGGCCTGGTAGCGCTGGGTGTTGTCGAGGTCGTAGGCGCGGTTGGCGTGGCGCACGTGGTGCACCAGAGCGTAGGATCGCGCCGCCACGGCCTGGGCCTTGAGGGCTTCGGCGGGCCAGTTGACGTACATTTCGCTGCCGACTACGCTGCTCAAATAATCGTGCATGAGCACAAAGTTAACCGCCATCAGGCCCGAGCCGTCGGTGAGCAGCAGCACGCGGCCTTTGTACCAGCTGTCGCCCACGTAGACGTAGCCCCCTTCGCCCGGCTCTAGCCACACTGAACTGGTCAGGGTGCAGCTGCCAGCTGCCATGCCCGAGCCTTGGGGTCTGAGCACAACGCTGCTCTGGGCGGGCAGGTTGCAGTAGTTTTGACCACCGAGATCCATCAGGTAGCCATCGACGGAGGTGGCGACCTCTAGGTTTGAGGAATTTTTGGCGATCGCCACCCGCATCTCCAGGTTGGTATCGATCGTTTTGCCGGGGTCAAAGGCGCTGCCAGCGGCACTGGGCGCTGGCGGAGCAGCAGGCTGGGGCAGCGATCTGGCCTCGCCAACGTTAGCAGCCGGGGCCGGGGCTGCAGCACTGTTGGTTACAGGTTTGCCAGGCGCAGCGGGCGCTGCCGATGGCGCGGCCTCTGCACCAGCAGCGGACGGATCGACAGGCAGGGTAGTCTGCACCAGCAGCCGTCGCGCTCGGTACAGATCCACAATCGACTGCCGCACCATACCGGTGGTTTGCCACAGGGCCGGGCGCATGGTACCAGAGTTAGCGTTGCTGCGGCTGCCAAGGGGCGACGACACCTGCACCAGCAAGAGACTCGCAAAGGCCACCCCGCCAAATACCTTGAGAGGCACGGCATGCTTACCCGATGCCCAGGACAACAACCCGCGCGGGCCAGCTTTTGACCAACGCAGCCGTTGTAGATTGAGTGGCTTTAAACGAACCGCCTTGAGTCGCACCGTCCTCAGCCTTGGGAGCTGAGTCTTCCAGAGATCTCGCATGGTGGCTTAACCCAATATCCACTGCTCACAATCAGGAACCATGGCCAAAAGCCTTTTCCCATTTAAGTCTAAACGTTAACAAATGCGTCAGTCAGGACACATTCGTAACATACGTCTAAAGATAGAGATCCGTTAAAAATGTTTCTTTGGCGCAATTTTTCCTGCTGTATCTCCCTATCTTGAGGCCGAGTTTAGGTAGTGCGCCTACCTCTGTTAGGGTGGCCCAGACCGCAGGTCGGGATCGCCAGATTGGCCGCTGAGCCTAGGACTGAAAGTCCCAGGCTCCAAGCAGAAATCCTCTGAAGAGGATTGTGGGCCGACTACTACCCCAGTCTGCTTTAGCAGACTTGAGCGATCAGCCAGGGAGTTGACTCCCTGGTGGTCGTAGCCGAAGACCGGCAAATCATCACCGTTCTGGAGATTTTGCTGTATTCGACAGCCACCTTAACAGAGGTAGTAGTGCGCCCTATCAAACCCAGCCGCGAACGCAAATCTTTAGCTAGAGGCCTAGCGCAGCAGGCGCTGTAGCTGTCGCCAAGGGCGCGCTCGACCCGGCCCCACCAGCACCCCATGGCGGGGGCTAAGCAAAAAGGCCAGGGCAAACAGGGTAGATACCACCATGACGATCGCTGGGCCAGAGGGCAGGTTGACGTAGTAGCTCAAGTACATGCCGCTGACGCTCGAAAAAACCCCGATCGCCGCCCCCAGCAGCATCACCTGGTGCAGACGCGGCACCAGCAGGTAGGCCGTCGCCCCCGGCGCGATCAGCAGCGACAGCACCAAAATCACCCCCACCACCTTCATGCTGGCCACCACGGTCAGGGCGATCAGCACCATCAGCCCGGCGTTGAGCAGGCCCGTGGGCAAACCGCTGGCCTGGGCACCCAGGGGGTCAAAGCTGTAGAACAGCAGCTCTTTGTAGAGTACAGCTACCGCTAATAGCACCAGCACCGCAATAATGGCGGTATCTCGCACATCTCCAGCGGTAACGCCGAGAATATTGCCGAAGAGAAAGTGGTTGAGGTCAATTTTGTTGTCGCGTTGAATGGTGGTGATCAGCGTAATGCCGAGGGCAAAGAAGGCGGAAAACACAATGCCCATGGCGGCATCTTCTTTGATCGGCGATCGCGTATGAATCCACCCAATGATCACGGTGCTAATCACCCCGGCGATGAAGGCCCCAATAAAGATGTTGACGCCGAGCAAAAAGGCGATCGCCAGCCCCGGCAGCACCGAGTGGCTAATGGCGTCGCCCAGCAGCGCCAGCCGCTGCACCATCAGGTAGCTGCCCACCACCGAGCAGATCACGCCCACCATGATCGCCACCGCCAGCGATCGCTGCATAAAGGCAAACTGCAGCGGCTCAAAAAACCAGTCGAGCACCGCCAGGTGGAGCGCTAGATCAAGCGACATGGCCAAAAAAGCCCACGTGGCCGCCGTAGGCGCGGGTCATATGGTCGCGGGTGAGCACCCAGTCTCGCGGCCCAGCGGCAATCAGCTCTCTATTGAGCAAAATCAGCTGGTCAAAGTTGGTGATCGACTCGCCCAGGTCATGGTTGATCACCAAGACGATTTTGCCCGCTGCCGCCAGCTCTCGAAAGATTCTGAAGATCACGGTTTCGGTCTTTTGGTCGACCCCCACAAATGGCTCGTCAAAGCAGAAGATTTCGGCCTGCTGGGCCAGGGCGCGGGCCAAAAACACCCGCTGCTGCTGACCACCCGAGAGGGCACCAATGGGGCGATCGCGAAAATCTGCCATGGCCACGCGCTCTAGGGCATCTTGGGCAATCTGGCGGCTGGGGGCCGAGAACCGCCTCAACCAGCCGGTCTGCTTCACCCGACCCATCATCACCACGTCCCACACGGTGGCGGGGAAGGTCCAGTCGATCTGCGATCGCTGGGGCACGTAGGCCACCCGATCCAGCTGATGGGCCAGGATGTCGTCGCCGTAGGTCACCCGCCCGGTCACCACCGGCATCAACCCCAGCATGGCTTTGACCAACGTGCTTTTGCCCGCCCCATTGGGGCCAAAAACCCCCACCACTTTACCGGGCCGCACGGTGAGGTTGATATTTCGCAGCGCCTGCACGTCGCGATAGTTCACGCTGAGGTGATCAACCGTAATTTTAGAAGTAGCCACCATCGCCATAGCTCCAGCACAGACACCACAGACAACACCTTCTCTCTCCTGGGCAGGATGTCCCCAGGATGGGATAGGCCAAAAATGAAACGATTATGAAATGTATTGTATCTTGAAAATGAAAGGAATATGAAATGCAGTCTATGCGGCAAATTGATCT
>JBBSLR010000400.1:0-3755 GCA_038255045.1 Phormidesmidales cyanobacterium | reverse complement strand
GCCGAGGCCCTCAAGCAACTGCTCGAACTCAGCGCCTCTAGCCTCAGCTACCGGGGCAGCAGCCCGGTGGTTTGCCAGGTGCAGACCCTGGTAGAACCCGACGCCAAGACCCTGCTTACCGCCCTAGAAACGGGTTACTTCAACGTGTTTTTCTACGCGGGTCACGGGGTGCCCGCCCCCGATGGTGGGCTGCTGTTTTTGCAGCCGGGTCAGACCCTGAGCGGCACTGAGCTGGCCCAGGGCCTGGCCCGCAACGGCATTCGCCTGGCGGTGTTTAACACCTGCTGGGGAGCTCAGCCCGACCTCCAGCAGCGGCAGGTGATTGCGCGCAGCAGTTTGGCGGAGGTGCTGCTGCACCACGGGGTGCCCGCGGTGCTGGCCATGCGCGACTCCATTGGCGACGAAGAGGCCCTGAGCTTTATTCAGGTGCTGGCTCGGGGCCTGGCCGAGCGCCAGGCGGTGGCCCAGGCGGTGGCCCAGGCCCGTCAGCATCTGCTGACCACCTATCGATTTAACCACCCCGCCTGGAGCTTGCCGGTGCTCTACCAGCACCCCGACTTTGCGGGGCACCTGCTGCGGGAAGCTGCCCTGGCGGTGACCCAGCTGCCTGGGCAGGAGGCGGAGTTTACCCAGGCGGTGGTGCTGCGCTGTCTACAAACCCCGGCTCGTCTGTGGCGGCTCTACGACGGGTACCTGCGGGTGGGGCGGCTGCCCGATAACGACCTGGTGATTTTAGAACCCTGGGTGTCGGGGCAGCACGCTGAGATTTTTTACCGCAACCAGTTTGACAACGGCATCCAAAAAACCTGCTACTACCTGCGCGATCAATCGCGCTATGGCTCCTATTACTTTGACGGGGTCACCTGGCACCATGTGCACCGGGCCGAAGTGCCGCTGACCCTGGGCACCGCCCTTCAGTTTGGCAGTCGAGAGGGGGAGCTGATGGAATTTACCCTTGAGGGTAGCCCCAAATCGGAGCTGCCATGCTAGCTGAGGAGCAAAATTGTTCGTCCTGTACGGAATCAGCTAGCGGCACACTGTATCCACTATTGTCAGGTTTGTTACCCTCCCGTGCATCTATAGTTAACGCAATGAATCAGTCATCCTCTTCTCCTAAGCCCGCCGCTGAGTCTGCTATGGCCGCCGAACACGATTTACTCGCCAGCATTCTGATCGCAGAGGGGGCCTCAGAGGGGGCGTATCCCTGGGAACCACTGGCCCCTGAGGCGGAGGGCTACCTGACTAACCTCGAGACAGAGTTTGATGCTCTAGATAACGGCGATCTGACCGCTGCGATCGCAGCGGGCTGGCAAATCTTAGAATCTCAGATGACGGCCCTGGCCACAGCCCAGCAGTCAGAGGCTGAAATCGCTGTGGCCGCAGCCCCAATCCTGAGCCAGCTGCGCCAGTTTCAGACGCGTATGCCCGGTGAGCTGCTGCAAACCTTGGCCACCGCTGCCACCACCCTGGCCCGCAGCGGTCAGCCTCTGATTGACCAGCTGGTGCATTGTGTGAATGATATTTTGCCCGGTTGGGATGCCGCTGACCTGGCGGTGCTGGCCCGGCCCCTGGCCTACTCCCTGCGCGATGGTCGGGGCGACATTGTCGATCTAAACCTGCGGGCAATTTCAGATGGCCCCTGGGAGACCCTGTCGGAGGTGGAGCAGGCGCGGCTGACCCTAACGATCGCCTCGGTGGCGCTCAAGGCGGCCCAAGCGGGCGATCGCCCCGAGGGCGGTTCGGCAGGTAATTCGTAAATCTTTCCTTAAATCAGCCATAATCCCATTACATTCTCGCAACGCTTCACTGACAGCCTGGGTTCTACGGAGAATCAACGCCTAGAGGCCGGGCTGGGGCTAAGGCAGATTACCGTTGAGGCCCGGCACCAAGACCACAGCCTCCACCTTCAGGTCTACCGCCCAGTGGGGGTGGGCATCAACTACTTCACCCTGCCTGACCAGCTGCGCGCCCTGATCATCAGCTGGCAAATGGATGATATCCAGAGCTTTGACCTCACGGCCCAGGTCAAAGACCAGGACGTGGTGGAGTGGCGGGGGAGCTACAAGGTCTTCCAGGGACAGCCCTGTCTGCCGTAGAACTACCGGCTAAGCCGTTGGCTGGGGCTGATGATTAGCCACCAGTTCTGGGAGGGTCATGGTTTCGTAGCGCTCAAAGGGCTGATGAATCCACGGGTTGTCGTCTAGATAGACCACGTGGTAGTCGGGCTTGATGATCGATTCGGCCTTGTACCACAGCACCGCCGTGCGCACCTCTTCAATGTAGAAGCCGTACTTGTGGTGTAGCCAGGCCAGGGATTTTTTCAGGCTGTAGCCCGAGTCGACCAGGTCGTCGACGATCAGCACCTGGCTGCCCAGGCTGGGGGTGGTCATGCTCAGGTCGCGGGAAAAGGTGATTGACCCTCGGGTGCGGCCATCGGCCCCGCCGTAGGAGGCGGTGGACAAAATCGCTAGGGGCACGTCAAACAGCCGACAGAGGGTGTCGCCAATGCGCAGCCCGCCCTTGGCCAGGCAGACGATCTGGTTAAATTCCCAGCCCGACTCGTAGATTTGAATGGCCAGTTTCTCAATATCGCGGTGGTAGTCGTCCCAGCTTACGTAAAAATCAGCCATACCCCTGCTCCCCGCTGCTGTGAATGAAATAGCCCTGGCCCCTAAAGGGCGATCGCCCCGCCCGATTTAAGCCCACTGGTGGAGTTTTGCCCCCGGTCGCGCTACAGTTCCTAAGCTGGACTTGGTGTAGGGCAATCTGCAATGGGGAAATAATACACTGAGGACGCCGTTTGAATTGTTGTTCGGGTGTTGATCCACTAAGCAAGCAATAAGCAAGGTAACCCATGGCTACTAACGTTCCTTCCCCCGCCGCTGCCCCACCGAAATTTTCCCTGGCGGGCAAGCTGGCCTTTGGGGCCGGAGACATGGGGCCGGGGATGACCGCCAACCTGCTGGCCTTTTCGTTCTTGATCTTTCTGACTACGGCGGCGGGTCTTAGCCCGGTGGCGGCGGGGTCGGTGCTGGCGATCGGGCGCATTTGGGATGCGGTGAATGACCCCTTTATTGGCTACCTCAGCGACAAAACCCGCACCCGCTGGGGCCGCCGCTACCCCTGGATGGTGCTGGGGGCGATTCCCTTTGGGGTGACCTTCTTTCTCACCTGGGTGGTGCCGGGGTGGGAGAGCGCCACCGCCCGGTTTTGGTACTACGTGGTGATGTCGCTGCTGTTTCAGGTGTTTTATACGGTGGTGAACCTGCCCTACACCACCCTCACCGCTGAGCTGACCAAAGACTACGACGAGCGCACCGAGCTGACGGCCTTTCGCCTGGGGTCGTCGCTGTTTGGGGCGATCGCCGCCCTCGGCCTGGGCCTGGTGATTACCCAAACCATCACTGACCTCCGCCAGCAGTATCTGGTGCTGGGGGGGATCTGCGCCGTGCTCTCGGTGCTGCCGCTGCTGTGGTGCGTCTGGGGCACCTACCCCTACGCCGTGCAGCGCAACGCCCTTCAGCCCGCCGATACTGAAGAAGCAGCGCTGCCCTTTATTGAGCAAATCAAGGTGGTGTTTGCCAACCGCGCCTTCATGTTCGTTATCGGCATCTACCTGTTTACCTGGCTGGCCCTGCAAATGACCGCCAGCATTATTCCCTTCTACGCCACCTTTTGGATGGGCCTAGACTCGTACTTTTTGGCGGCACTGCTGGTGCAGGGCACGGCCATTCTCATGATGGCGTTGGTCAACT
>JBBSLR010000399.1:0-3756 GCA_038255045.1 Phormidesmidales cyanobacterium | reverse complement strand
GCGAATCAGCAGCGGAATCGAGACCCCTACCAGGTTGACGACAAAAAGAGCAGCAACCCCCAGGGCAGCCTGACGCCGGTGGGGGTAGAGGTAGGTACCAAGTTTTTGAAGCTGCGATCGCGCCATAGATTTTGTCTGGGGGGCCTAGGGTGCCCCCCTATCCTCGACGAATTTCTGGGCCAAGTTTCTGGGCCAAGTTTCTGGGCAGAATCTTGCCCCAGAATTCTGAGGCTGAACTTTGGGGCCAGGCCGGGTCAGAGCTACAGGGTTTCCACCACCTGGTTCCACTGCATGGTGAAGGGGGGCAGCCAGCCCCGCAGATAGTAATAGATCGAGCTGAGCAATTCTCCCCAGTAGCGGGTGGTCAACACCAGGGCGTTGACGCTGGGCACCAGGTCGGCCAGCCGGGCCAGGGTGTCGCGGCCTGTGGGGTTTGGCGAGCTGTATAGCTCGGTGGGGGCCGCCACCACCTGCACGCCTTCGCCCTCAAAGGCCAGCGCCGCCCGGCGCATGGTGAGCGCCGGGGCCACCAGCACCACCCGGTTAGCGTCGCGATTGTTGCGCTCAAAGTCGCGTGCGCCGTTTCGGGGCGGGTCGGTAAATAACCCCTGCTCCCGCAGAAAATTCTTTTGGTCATCGACGGTGGCGCGAATGTCGGTGCCGGTGTTCTGAATGCGAATGCCCTCTGACGGCACGCCCCGACCCACCAGCTGCTGACGAAGCGCCTGGTTGAGCACCTCGCGCTCGTTGTCGTTGCCATACCGCGCCCCGGCGGTCACCGTGACAAAGGGGCGCGCCGCCGCAATCTGGTTGTAGATATTAGCGGCGCTGTTGAGCCGAGCCACCAGCACCGGGTCGAGGGGGTTATTGGCATCGATGCGGCTGTTGAGGGCGTTGGTCAGGCGATAGGCGTCGGCATTTTCGCCCACCACCACAATCGATACCGCCCGGTCGACGGGCACCCGATCAACGGCGGGGCAAATATCGAGGCACAGCTGCCGCTGGTTGAGGTAGGCCAGCTGCACCGCATTCTCAGACTGGTTGACCAAGGCCCGCGCCACCAGGGGCATGCTGCTAAACAGCAAAATCAGCAGCGCCGTCATCACCATGCGGCCATTGGTTTTTTTAAAGCCGCTGCCCAGGGCCATCGCCAGCAAGGTAATCGCCCCCCCCAGGGGCGTCAGCGGAAAGGCCAAAAACTGCCAAAACACGCCAATGGTGCTGTCTTGGGGAAACAAAAACGCCCCGGCGATCAGAGCTAAAATGATCGCCCCGCCAAACCAGGTCAAAAAGGTGGCCGGGATGAATTTCTTCAAAATCCACCACAGAAAATAGCCAATGCCAAGCCACAGCAGCAGACGGGTTAAGAGGTTGAGAATATCCATAGTCAGATCTGCAACGGACAGGTGGGCGCTGTGGGGCGAGGGGCAAAATTCGCACCATTGCCTAAGGTGGCTCTTGGGGGCCAAACCGGCCCCGCAGGAACTCTCTGCAAAGCATACTTCAGTAACGAAAACTCGGGCTATGTGCGGCCCTAATCGGCCCCAAAGTTCTACTTAATGCGAGACTCCAGCTCCCCCAAAATTGGCGGGTGGGGCCGGGGCTGGGGCTGGGCCAGAGTCATTCCTCGCTGGAAATGCAGCAACGGGGCTTTGTCCCCGAGGGGGCTTTTTAATCGTGAAGCGTTAGGTGGGCGGGGTTTCGTTCTGTGCTAAAAGGAATGGGTAGCAATAATTACCGGTTATGAAATCCCTCGGTGCTCCCTGGAAAGCCTCTCTGCCACGGCCTGACGGCTGGACGGTGGGCGTGACCATGATTGCTCTGGTGATGCTGCTGCCGGTGGCAATCATTCTTACCAGTCTGTTCACCAACACCAGCGATGCCTGGGGGCACCTGGCGGCCACGGTGCTGCCCGAGTACATCCGCAACTCCCTGGTGCTGATGGGGGGGGTGGGCCTGGGGGTGCTGGCGATCGGGGTGAGCACCGCCTGGCTAGTGAGCACCTGCGAGTTTTGGGGCCGGCGCTGGTTTGAATGGCTGCTGCTGCTGCCGCTGGCGGCCCCCACCTACATTTTGGCCTACGTCTACACCGACACCCTAGAGTATTTTGGCCCGGTGCAGACGGCCCTGCGCGGCCTGTTTGGCTGGCAGCGGGCCACCGACTACTGGTTTCCCAACATTCGCTCCATTCAGGGGGCGATTTTACTGTTTAGCCTGACGCTGTACCCCTACGTGTATCTGCTGGCGCGGGTGGCGTTTTTAGAACAGTCGACCGCCACGCTAGAGGCCAGTCGCTCACTGGGCTGTGGCCCCTGGCGCAGCTTTCGCTCGGTGGCGCTGCCCCTGGCTCGGCCGGCGATCGCCGCCGGCACCGCCCTGGCCCTGATGGAAACCCTGAACGACTTTGGCACGGTGGCCTACTTCAGCGTCTCGACCTTTACCACGGGCATCTATCGCACCTGGTTTGGCATGGGCGATCGCCCGGCGGCGGTGCAGCTCTCGGCGGTGCTGCTGCTGTTTATCTTTGCGCTGGTGGTGCTAGAGCAGCGATCGCGCCGTCGCGCCCGATACTACCAGGGCATGGCCCGCACCATCTCGCAGACGCGCTACGACCTGGGCGGGCTGAGGGCCATAGCGGCCTGGCTAGTCTGCGCTGCCCCCGTGCTGCTGGGGCTGATCATTCCCATCGGGCTGCTGCTGGCGATGACCATTCGCAACGCCGACGCCACCCTCAACCGCAGCTTTTTTGTGCTCAGCTTCAACAGCCTGGTGCTGGCGGTGCTGGCGGCGGTGCTGGCGGTGCTGCTGGCGCTGGTGATGGCCTACGGTCTGCGGCTCAACTCCACGCCCTTTCTCAAGCTGTCGGTGCAGGGGGCCAACCTGGGCTATGCCGTGCCCGGCGCGGTGATTGCGGTGGGCACGCTGATTCCCCTGGCGCGGTTTGACAATGCTGTGGATTCCTGGATGCGGCAGACCTTTGGCTTTTCCACCGGGCTGCTGCTGAGCGGCACGATGATTGCGCTGCTGTTGGCCTACCTGGTGCGGTTTTTAGCGGTCAGCTTTGGGGCGATCGAGGCGGGCCTCGGCAAAATCAAGCCCTCGCTCGATGACGCCGCCCGCAGCCTGGGCCAAAGCCCCAACCAGACGCTGATGAAAATTCACCGCCCGCTGCTGGGCAGCAGCCTGCTCACCGCCACCATGCTGGTGTTTGTGGATGTGATGAAGGAGCTGCCCGCCACGCTGATTATTCGCCCGTTTAATTTCGACACCCTGGCGGTGCGGGTCTACCAGTACGCCGCTGATGAGCGGCTAATCGAGGCCTCGGCCCCGGCCCTGGCGATCATTTTAGTGGGGCTGCTGCCGGTGCTGTGGCTGAGCAAGCAGATCGCCACCGAGGATAAGTGAGCGTATAGGAACCTTACTATTCAATACACCTCATCGTGTGAGCCGAGGTTGAGCAACAGGATGGCTGGTTCATCCATCTCTGGATCGTCTACGAATGAGCACGACCACACATCTTCCAAACTTCCAGAGAGCTTATGGGTTCGCAACGATGGCTCAAATGGGTCTCGAACTAACAGCTCTAGGGTTTGTCGGATGGTCTGTTTGAGTTGAGAGTTTCGCTTGACCAATCGTTTGAAGGCACGCTGCGATTTTGGTGTCCAGGCGAGGCGTCTCAATCGTCTAGACCTGCCATGAACTCATTAACTGAACCGAACTGGACGCTGCCTTGAGCAAATTCGTGGCGAACTTCGG
>JBBSLR010000398.1:0-3757 GCA_038255045.1 Phormidesmidales cyanobacterium | reverse complement strand
TGGGTGGGTGATACGGGAAAGAAAACGGCTCAAAAAACAGCAGCCCGAGAGAATGGCAAAGCAGCGCTTCGCTATCCTCCCGGGCTTTTATCCCGCCGTGTACCAAATGCATAAAGCCGCTGCTGACAACGCAGGGCTAAGGGCAATCTGGCGGCTTCTCTCGGACCAGGCACCTGCCACTGCGGCAGGCCGGAACCCTAGAAACCCTTTTGGCTATTCAGAGTGGTTGATTAACTTTGGATCAAGGTTGATGCACCTATAGGCTTAGCAATTGCTTGAAAATTAGAAAGTAACCGCTGCTACTAAATCACCCTTGATTCAGAATTCTTCCCCGCTTGTCGCCCGCTTGTTGCCCGCTTGTCGCCCGCTTATGGGTGGATTAAACCTACAATTCAAGACAGGCATACTAAGGCAGTCACCATTTCTAAACCCATGGCCCCAGTTGAGTTTGATTCAGCCATTGCCCTGCGCTACCCCCGGCGATCGCTCCAGCGGGCCGAGCGTGCCTTTCGGTGCTCCCCCTTTCGGCTAGATCTGCTGGGGAATATGCGATCGCACAGCATCTCCATTCGCCAGGTGTGCGGCCAGGGTGGCATCAAAAGCTGCTACAGCCGCCGCCCTCTGGCCGAGCTTCAGGCCGAAAACGAAATGATGTGGCTGATTGCCGTGGGGCTGCTGCGCCGCGAAGTTGACGGTCAGGGGCTGACCGACAGCTTTCGCCTCACCCCCATGGGTCGCCAGGTGTTTGACCGCCTCTCCCCGCTCACCCCGGCCCAGTATCGCCCCACCCTGGGCGATCATCTCTATAATGCATGGTGCCGATGGATGCGATCGCCCAGCTGGTGGCACGGCTAATATCGTCCTGATGGGCGGTGTTGTTCCTGAAGAATCTGCATAGGGAGTAGCGGGTTAGGCGATCGCCTAGGCCCAAGCGCTACCGTTGACCTCATTCAACTTTGGAGACGCTCCATGAGAGCAATCATGGTAGTGGGAACAGCCTCCCACGTGGGCAAATCATTGATTACCACGGCCCTCTGCCGCATTCTCAGCCGTCGGGGCTGGCGGGTCGCCCCCTTCAAGGGGCAAAACATGGCCCTCAACTCCTACGTCACCGCCAACGGGGGCGAGATGGGCTACGCCCAGGCGGTGCAGGCCTGGGCCGCCGGGGTGCCCCCCCAGGTCGAGATGAACCCCATTCTGCTCAAGCCCCAGGGCGACATGACCTCCCAGGTGATTCTCAAGGGCCGGGCCGTGGGGCGCACCACCGCCATGCAGTACTACGAAAACTTCTTTGACCAGGGCTGGCAGGCCATTCAAGAAAGCCTCACCCGCCTGGGCCAAGACTTTGACTTTGTGGTTTGCGAAGGGGCCGGTAGCCCGGTGGAGGTCAACCTCAAGCACCGCGACCTCACCAACATGCGGGTGGCCAAACACCTCAACGCCCCCACCGTGCTGGTGGCCGACATCGATCGCGGCGGCGTCTTTGCCCACATCATCGGCACCCTAGAGCTGATGGATGCCGACGAGCGCGCCCTGGTCAAGGGCATCATCATCAACAAGTTTCGCGGGCAGCGCGAGGTGCTAGAGCCAGGTTTGACCTGGCTCAAAGAGCGCACCGGCATCCCCGTCCTCGGCGTCGTGCCCTGGATTGAAAACGCCCTGCCCGCCGAAGACTCCCTCAGCCTGCTCGATCGCACCCCCGGCAGCAAAAAACAGGCCGACATCACCATCGCCGTCATTCGCCTGCCGCGCATCTCTAACTTCACCGATTTTGACCCCCTAGAGGCCGAGCCCAACGTGCGGGTGATCTACCGCAGCCCTAAAGAAAAGCTGGGCTACCCCGACGCGGTGATCATCCCCGGCACCAAGACCACCATCGCCGACCTGCTAGTCTTGCAGCGCAACGGCATGGCCGAAGAAATTCAGAACTACGTGGCTGCGGGGGGCACAGTGATGGGCGTCTGCGGCGGCTTCCAAATGATGGGTCAGTTTTTGGCCGATCCCGAGGGCATTGAGGGCCACGAAGGCCGCTTCCCTGGGTTAGATCTATTCCCGCTGAGAACGGTGATCACCCAGCAAAAGATCGCCCGCCAGCGCACCGTCAGCTCCCGCTTCCCCCAGGAGGGGCTGCCGGTGGCGGGCTACGAGCTGCACCAGGGCCGCACCCAGCTGCTCCTCTCTGACGGATTGGACGAGAAAGGCACCAAGTTTGAGTTTTTGTTTGAAGACCGCAGCCTGGGGGTGGTTGACGCCAGTCAGTCGCTGTGGGGCACCTACCTGCACGGCCTTTTTGACAACGGCCCCTGGCGGCGGGCCTGGCTCAACCGCCTGCGCCAGCAGCGCGGTCTGGGGTCGCTGCCCACGGGCATTCCCAACTACCGCGAACAGCGCGAGGCCATTCTCAACGAGCTGACCGAGGCTGTTGGCGAACATTTGGATCTGACGCCGCTGCTGGGGTGAGGTTGTCAGCTAGCAAGTCAGCGCTTTTTCTTCTTTTTAAATAGCTCAGCCCCAAAGCCCTTGGTGGGTTTAGCACTTACCTTAGAAGTTTTTGACCTGAGCTTTTCGGCATGCCCATGGCGGCGAAGGTCATAGATTTCTGCCTGCGAAATCAGCCCCAGTTCGGACTGGGCATCAAGCCAGTCTCCGGCGATGGATGGGTCAACCCGTTTAGCGGCAAACGCTCGCTCCATTAGGGGGGCCGATTCTTTAGCGCCCAAGTCCATCAGACTGGAAACCAGCACCCCGTTCAAGTCTGGGCTGTTTTTAGAAAATTGCTCAAGCTGCTGCTCTAGGGCAGCTACGCAGTCGGTTCGAGCCTCTGGGTAGGTCTGGCCTAGTTTGACCAAGATGCTGGCTGCCGTCCAGCGGCGATAGAAAACATTCTCAGGGTTAGCTAAAAATGCCTGAACGGGAGGAATGGCTGCGGAACCAATGAGCGCAAACACATCGGGCATATTCTCGGACAGCCAGTCGTCCTCTTCCAGGGCATTGAAGATTGACAACAAGGGTTCAATGGCCGCCTCTGCTCTGAGCTGTCCTAAGGCTCGCCAGGCATGTACCGGTGCCCAAACTTCCTGGCTTTCAGCGTCGGCCCAGCTAAGGTCTTGATCGATCGCCATCTGAATTAGATCAGGAATGTGCTCGGCGGTGAGACCATAGAGCTGGGCATAGTCAGGCCATTCTTCGGGCGGGCGTACGTGCTTTTCCCCGAGCTGAAGCAGGGCGTTGACGGGGGGAGAATAAGTGATGGGTGCCATAGGCGACGGAGCGTGAATAGTTACCGCGAAGATCTCAATTAAGGCTAAATTCTACACCTAAAAATTCTATGTTTTAAGGGCCTCAACCTTGGCGGCGGCATCTCATACTAAATCCTGTTTGGTTGACCCCGGTTCCCTTGGGCGAATGCAATAAAGCCTACGGCTAGGCTGCGCCAACGTCCCTACAATTTGGCCTCGGTGGAATCGAGGTTATGCGGTTCGGATTTGGTATCACCCAGGCCGAGAATTCCTGCGCCCAGAAACCGGGTTTTCTGCTACTGGCTCAGAAATCCGGTTTCTCGTCTTCTGCAAGTAGGTACTTTCCGCTATTCTGGCTACGGGATTCCCTCAGATTTCGGTATTTTATGACCGTCTCTCCTCACGCAAATTGGGGCCAACGCTGGCGATCGCGGCTGATCATTCCCCAGCGGGCCATTCCCTACCTGTTTTTGCTGCCTGCCCTGGTGGCGCTGGGGATTTCGGTGTTTTGGCCAGCG
>JBBSLR010000397.1:0-3789 GCA_038255045.1 Phormidesmidales cyanobacterium | reverse complement strand
GCCCACCCCCGATGGCCCAGAGATCACCGTGGTGCGATCGCACAGCTGCGCTTTCAGCCCAGCCAGCGACGCTTCGCCCTCAACGCTCATTAAGGTCGCCGAGTAGCCCCACTGGTGCAGCTGGTCTTGCCAGTAGCGCCGAGTCTCGACACCCACCAGGTCTTGCTTATTCAGGCATAGCGTAACGGACACCCCAGTCGCCTCAGCCTTCACTAAAAATCGCCCCATCTGCTGGGGGTCAAGGTCAGGCTCGGCTAGGGCAAACACCAGCAGTATCTGGTCGGCATTGGCCACCGGTGGCCGCTCTAGAAGGGTTTGGCGGGGGCCTAGGGCGGCGATCGCCGCCCGCCCGTCGGCCCAGTCAATCGCCTCTAGCTGCACGCGGTCACCCACCATCACCTGCTGCCCAGTCTTCTTCAGCCGCGCCCGGCGAGTACACAGCAAAACCTGCTGCGGCGCACCTGGGGCATCGGCATCCAGCCGCACCCGGTAGTAGTTGGCCTGAATGGCCACTACCACACCCCAAGGGCCAGCGCCCTCCTGCTCAGCCATCCCTGCCCCAAAATCGTCGGGTGGCATCACCTAGGCAGGACGACGAACGTGCAGCGTAAAGTAGTCGCTACAGGCTTCTAGATGCTCGATGATGTAGCCCTCCATGGTCAGGCTGTCAGGCACTTGTTCCACCGGCTCTCCCGCATCGAGCCACACCTCGAGTAGGGCACCGGGAGCCATCTTCTCTAGCCGTAGCTTAGTGCGGACAAAGTTGATTGGGCAGGGAGTGCCGCGCAAATCAAGGCGATCGCTGGGCGGAGTAGACGTAACGCTAGTCATCCGCGAAATAGCCCCCCTAAAAAGCCCTCAATGCCGCCTCGATTTACCTTTTCGCCGCGAACCTCCGCCAGTTTTTCAATCAGCTCGCGCTCTTCGGGCTTCATGCGGGTGGGGATATCGACCTGCACAGTAATCAAGTGATCACCCCGGCTAACGGGGTTGCCTAGTTTAGGTACACCGCGACTGTCTAGGGTGAGCACGGTACCGGGCTGGGTGCCCGCCGGCACATCCAGTTCCTCCGGCCCATCCACGGTGTCGATCGGGAGCTTGCAGCCCAAAATTGCCTGTAGATAGCTGATTTTCAAATTAGAGAGAATATTGATGCCGTCGCGCTTAAAGGCCGCATCTTCAGCCACAAACAGGTAAACGTACAGGTCGCCCGCCGGGCCGCCCCGCAGACCGGCATCGCCCTCGCTCGACACCCGCAGCCGGGTGCCGTTATCCACCCCCGCTGGCACGGTAATTTTGAGCTTCTTGGTCTCTTGAGTCTGACCACTGCCGCCACAGACCTCGCAGCGGTCTTCAATCACTTCACCAGTGCCGCTACAGGTTGGGCAAGCCGACACCTGAGTAAAGCTGCCAAAGGGAGTGCGCGTAGCGCGCCGTACCTGGCCCGTGCCGCCACAGGTACCACAGGTGGTCGGGCGAGTACCCGCCTTAGCGCCGCTGCCGGTGCAGGTACCACAGGTTTCGAGGTGGCTGATTTTAATCTCTTTTTCGCCACCAAATACCGCCTCTTTGAAATCAAGCCGCAGATCGAGGCGGAGGTCGTCACCGCGGGTGGGTCCTCGTCGGCGAGTGCCCTGACCCGCCCCCCCGGAAAAACCACTGAAGAAACTCTCAAAAATATCGGCAAAGCCGCCCACGTCGCCAAAGTCTTGGTAGCCACCGGCCCCAGCCCCTAGGCCAGCCTCCCCAAAACGGTCATAGCGGGCGCGGGCTTCCGGCTCAGACAGCGCCTCATAGGCGCGATTGATTTCTTTAAAGGTATCTTCTGCCCCAGAATCTTTGTTGACATCCGGGTGATATTTGCGAGCTAGGCGTCGATAGGCCCGCTTGATCTCGTCTTGATCAGCGTTGCGCGAAATACCAAGCAGGTCATAGAAATCACGGGCCATAGGGGGCTACCTAGACTACTCCAGCAACAATCAAACATTAAACCATTCTAAAAGGAGTGTCCACGTTGACCAGGGGTGATACCCGCCCTTCTGATCCTAGGTTCCATGGGTCTAGACCTCGTTGACCTAGACCTCGTGCGCCTAGGCCTAGTCGATCGCCTCATAGTCAGCGGTGACGGTGGCATCGAGTTCCATATCGTCGGCAGCATCATCGTAGTCGGCGTCGCCATCATCGGCATCAACGCTAGCAAAGGCCGATGATGGAATGTCTAGATCCACGTCGGCCCCAGGGTCAGCCTCGCGGTAGAAGTTGGCCCCCACCTCAAAGATAGCCGCCTGTAGCGCATCAATGCAGCCCTGGAAGGTGACCACATCAATGCTCGGGTTATGGGTGGCCGCCCGCAGTTCGTTGGCCTTTCCTTCTAGATCGGCTCGGGCAGCTTCATCGAGCAGGCTGCCGTGGTCACGCAGGGTGGCCTCATAGCTGTAGAACAGGTTGTCGGCCCGGTTCGTGAGCTCCGCCAGCTGTCGCCTACGATCATCTTCACCCGCATAGGCCTCAGCTTCAACGCGCATGCGGTCGACCTCATCATTGCTGAGGCCACCCGTGTTGGTAATGCAGATGCTCTGGGCGCGGCCCGTGCCCTTGTCGAGAGCCGCCACCTTGAGAATGCCGTCGGCGTCAATTTCAAAGGACACCTCAATCTGCGGCACCCCCCGAGGCGCCGGGGGAATACCGGTCAGCTCAAACTTGCCCAGGCTCTTGTTGTCGCGGGCCATGGCCCGTTCACCCTGGAGCACGTGAATTTCCACCGACGTTTGGCCATCGTTGGCAGTGGAAAACACCTGGGACTTGCTGGTGGGGATGGTGGTATTGCGCTCAATAATTTTGGTAAACACCTCCCCTAGGGTTTCAATGCCCAAGGACAGGGGGGTGACATCGAGCAGCAGCAGATCTTTGACCTCGCCCCCCAGCACCCCAGCCTGGATAGAGGCCCCCAGGGCAACAGACTCGTCGGGGTTAACGGAGCGGTCGGGTGCTTTACCGTCGAAGTAGGCGCTAATCGCCTGCTGCACCGCCGGAATGCGGGTAGAGCCACCCACCAGCAAAATGCGATCAATGGCTTCGGGGCTGAGATCAGCGTCTTTGAGAGCCTGTTTTACCGGCTCTAGGGTAGCCTGCACCAGCTCCGAGGCAAACTGCTCAAACTGCGCCCGGGTCAAGGCCATTTCCAGGTGCTTAGGGCCTGACTCATCGGCGGTAATAAAGGGCAGGTTGATAGAGGTCGAGGGCATGCTCGACAGCTCAATCTTGGCCTTTTCAGCCGCTTCTCGAATGCGCTGCAGCGCCATGCGATCAGCGGCCAGGTCGATGCCCTCCTGCTCCCGAAAGGCGGCGGTCATCCACTCGACAATGCAGTTGTCAAAGTCATCACCACCCAGGTGGTTGTTGCCAGCGGTGGCCTTGACCTCAAAGACACCGTCTCCCAGCTGCAAAATGGAGACATCGAAGGTGCCGCCGCCCAGGTCAAACACCAGCACTATCTGGTCTTGATCTTGCTTGTCTAGACCGTAGGAGAGCGCCGCCGCCGTGGGCTCGTTGATAATCCGCAGCACCTCTAAACCGGCAATGGTGCCCGCATCTTTGGTCGCCTGGCGCTGGGCATCAGTGAAGTAGGCGGGCACGGTAATCACCGCCTGGGTAACTTCTGTCCCCAGGTAAGCCTCAGCATCCTGCTTGAGCTTTTGCAGAATCATGGCGGAAACTTCTTGGGGCGTAAACGCCTTACCGCGAATCTGCACATCTACGGTGTTGTCGCGGCCGCTGACGCAGACGTAG
>JBBSLR010000396.1:0-3800 GCA_038255045.1 Phormidesmidales cyanobacterium | reverse complement strand
CTCTTCTACTACAACGGCACCATCGAGATCCTTATGCCCGGCGAAGCCCACGAGCTCTTCAAAAGCGTGATCGGCTTTTTGATCGAGACGTTTTTGTTCAGTCGCGGCATTGAGTTTAAGCCCACCGGCTCCATGACTCAGGAGAAAGAAGGCATCGCCGCCGCCGAGGCCGACGAGTCATATCAAATTGACGGCTACAGGCTATCGGTGGAGGTCAACTTCACCAGCGGTGATGCCGCCAAGCTAGCGCGCTACCAAGCCCTGGGGGTCGATGAAGTCTGGATGTGGGAAGACGGCTCCCTGGTGGTTTACCACCGCCAGACCAGCGCCAGGGGCCACTACGAAGCGGTCGATCGCAGCGGCATCCCAGCCCTAGCTGAGATCGATCTCAACCTGCTGTCGGCCTGCATCCTAATCGGAGAAACCTCCCGAATTCAGGCCGCTCAACGGCTGCTAGCGGCCCACCCTGCTAGATCCTAGCCAACCCCACCCATCCACTCATCCACTCATCCACCCATCCACCCATCCACCCATCCACCCATCCACTCCCCTACCCCATCCCCAAATTCGCCGCCAAAAACGCCCACTTATCCGACACCTCTTCAATCACCTTCGCTGTGGGCTTACCCGCCCCGTGCCCCGCCTTCGTCTCAATGCGAATGAGCACCGGAGCCTCGCCCCCGTGGGCCGCTTGCAGCGCCGCCGCAAATTTAAAGCTGTGGGCAGGCACCACCCGGTCATCGTGGTCTGCCGTGGTGATCATCGTCGCCGGGTAGGCCGTCCCCGGTTTCAGGTTGTGCAGCGGCGAATAGCCGTAGAGCACCTTAAACTCGTTCTCGTTTTGGGGCGAGCCGTAGTCAGACTCCCAGGCCCAGCCAATGGTGAACTGGTTAAACCTGAGCATATCCATTACCCCCACGGCAGGCAGCGCCGCCGCAAACAGATCGGGCCGCTGGCCCATGCAGGCCCCCACCAGCAAGCCGCCGTTGCTGCCCCCGGCGATCGCCAGCTTTGCCGCCGAGGTATAGCCCGCCGCCATCAACCACGCCGCCGCCGCAATAAAGTCGTCGAATACATTCTGCTTGTTGAGCTTGGTACCAGCCAGGTGCCACTCTTCGCCATACTCGCCGCCGCCGCGCAGGTTGGGCACCGCATACACCCCGCCCATCTCCATCCACACCAGGTTGCTGACCGAAAACGACGGCGTCAGCGAAATGCTAAAGCCGCCGTAGCCGTAGAGCAGGGTCGGGTTCTGCCCATTCAGCTCAAGCCCGGTTTTGTGGGTGATGAACATCGGCACGCGGGTGCCGTCTTTGCTGGTGTAAAACACCTGGGTAGTGGTGTAGTCACCGGGGTCAAAATCGACCTCGGGCTGGCGGTAGAGGGTGCTAACGCCCGTCACCATGTCGTAGTGGTAGATGGCGGGCGGCACCGTAAAACTGGTGAAGCTGTAGAAGGTTTCGGTGTCTTCGGGTTTGCCGTCAAAGCCCCCCGCCGAGCCAATGCCCGGCAGATCGACCTCGCGCACCAGCTCCCCCGCCAGGGAGTAAATGCGAATGGTGGTGTAGGCGTCTTTGAGATAATCCACCACAAACTGGTGGTTGAGAATGCCCACCCCCTCTAGGGTGTCGTCGCCTTCGGGGATGATTTCTTGCCAGTGCGATCGCTGCGGCTGAGCAATATCGATGGCGATCAGCCGTCCCTTGGGGGCGGCTAAATCGGTGCGAAACCAGAACAGTAGCCCGTCGTTATCCACAAAGCTGTAGTCGGCCTCAAACTCTGAGATCAGCTCTAAAACGGGGCTGTCGGGGTTGCTCAGGTCTTTGTAGAACACCAGGTTGTTGGGGCTGGTGCCCTGCCACACCGAGATGATCAGGTAGCGCCCGTCTTCGGTGACGCCGCCGCCAAAGCCCCACTCTTTCTCGTCGGGGCGTTCGTAGACCAGCACATCTTCGCTCTGGGGGGTGCCCAGGCGGTGGTAGTAGAGCTTTTGGTAGTAGTTCACCGCCTCCAGCTTGGTGGTTTCATCCGGTTCGTCGTAGCGGCTGTAGAAAAAGCTCTGGTGGTCGTGGCTCCAGGATGCGCCCGAGAATTTCACCCACTTCAGCAGGTCATCGGTATCTGCCCCGGTCTCAATGTCACGCACGTGCCACTCGACCCAGTCGGAGCCGCCCGACGACAGACCGTAGGCCAGGTAGGCCCCATTCTCGCTCACCGCCATGCCGCTGAGGGAGACGGTGCCGTCTTCTGACAGGGTGTTGGGGTCGAGCAAGACTCGCGGCTCGGCCTCTAGGTTGGGCAGGGTGTAGAGCACGCTCTGGTTTTGCAGGCCGTCATTTTTAAAGTAAAAGTAGCGCCCGCCGCGCTTAAAGGGGGTGCTGTAGCGTTCGTAGTTCCAGATCTTGGTGAGGCGATCGTTGATCGCGCCGCGCTTCAATAACGTCTCCAGATAGCCCGAGGTCACCTGGTTCTGCGCCTCAATCCACTCGCGGCTGGCGGGCGACTGGGGGTCTTCGAGCCAGCGGTAGGGGTCGGGCACCGCCACGCCATGGTAGGTATCCACCTGGTCGTGCTGGGGGCTGGGGGGGTAAGTGAGGAAGTCAGAGGTCATGGGCTAGGTGACTGACAAAAGTTGTAAAAAACTCCCTCTCTACAATGCCCTGAACACCGGGCTGGGTCAATCAGTGCCCTAGGCCAGCCCTGTCAAGGTGGCTAAACTATTCCCGAAATGCCCATAGGCTAGGGAACTCCGGCCACAACCACCAGGGAGTGAACTCCCTGGCTCATAGCGAAAGTCTGCTAAAGCAGACTGCGGCAAATGGCCCCCAATCCTCTTCAGAGGATTTCGGCTGGGAGCCTGGGACTTCCAGTCCTAGGCTCAGCGGCCAATCCAAGGGATCGCCCTCTCAATCTGCCCCACCTTGACAGGTCTGGTGCCCTAGGCCCATCGAACTCTCTCATCCAACCCCCGTACCCACCTACCCACTCCCTAGGCCGCGATCGCATCCATCAGCTCTTCGGCCATATCAAAGTTCGCCGTGACCGACTGCACATCGTCTAAATCTTCGAGGGCATCCATGAGTTTTACCAGCAGGCGGGCCTGGTCGGTGTCATCGACGGTGACGGTATTGCTGGGTATCCAGCGCAGCTCGGCCTGGTGGACATTTAGCTCCTGGGCCTTGAGGCTGGTGTCGAGGGCTTCTAGGTCGGCGGGGGCGCAGAACAGCTCGGCACCGGGAAATTCTTCGTCGCGGTTATTCAGCAGGGTGGTGAGATCGTAGGTTTCAGCCCCGCCTTCTAGGGCGACTTCCAGCAGGGTTTCTTCGTCGCCGGGGTGGGCGATGGTGACCACGCCTTTTTGCTCAAACATCCAGCCGACGCAGCCGGTTTCGCCCAGGTTGCCGTTGCTCTTGCTGAAGGCGGTGCGCAGGTCAGCGGCGGTGCGGTTGCGGTTGTCGGTCAGCGCTTCGATGAGAATGGCGACGCCGCCGGGGCCGTAGCCCTCGTAGCGAATGGCCTCGTAGTTGTCATCGGCCCCCAGATTGCCAGACCCTTTGGCGATCGCCCGGTCGATGTTGTCATTGGGCACCCCCGCCGCCTTGGCCTTGTCGATTGCCGTGCGCAGCTGAAAGTTGCCCGCCGGGTCGCCCCCCAGCCGGGCTGACACAATGATTTCTCGCGACATTTTGGCAAAGACTTTGCCCTTAACGGCATCAACTCTGGCCTTTTGGCGCTTGATGTTGGCCCATTTACTATGACCTGCCATACCTCACCAGCGGGGTGCACTGCGCTCTCGATTT
>JBBSLR010000395.1:0-3812 GCA_038255045.1 Phormidesmidales cyanobacterium | reverse complement strand
CCGAGACAGCGGTGATGCTGACCACCATGCTGGTGACGATTTTTACCCGCAACTTTGCCCTCGGAGTGGCCACGGGCATCGTCATGAGTACGGTGTTTTTCTCTCGCAAGATTGCCCAGCTGGTGTTTGTGGATAAGGTGCTGAAAGACGATGGCAGCCACCGGGTCTACAGTGTGTCGGGGCAGATTTTCTTCGTGTCGATCGAAGAATTTCTAGAGGCCTTTGACTTTGACGAATTTGTCGATCGCATCACCATCGACCTCACCCATGCCCACCTGTGGGATCAGGGGGCGGTGGCGGCCCTCGACAAAATCGTGAATAAATTTCGCCGGGCCGGGGCTGAGGTCGAGGTGATTGGCCTCAACGAAGCCAGCGCTACCCTGGTACAAAAGTTAGCCATCCACAGCCAGCCCGCTGCTCAACAATCCATTGCCAAAGAGAACTAGATTCCCTATGAAACGCATCTTACTGTGTACGGATGGTTCAGGTTTTGCCCAGAGCAGCTACCGTTACGGAGCCTGGTTTGCAGAACGACTCGGGGCCAGTGTCGATGTGCTCTACGTCACTGACGCCAGGGGGCAGGCCACAGCAGAAGCGAGTAACCTCAGCGGCAGCATTGGCCTGGGCGCATCAGAATCACTACTCAAAAAGCTGGTGGAGGTCGAGCACGAGCGAGCCAAGCTCAACCACGAGCGGGCTAAGTCAATTTTGGCCGAGGCGGAGCAAGCCCTGACCCGCCAGGGGGCCGAGTCGGTGCGGCTGATTCACAAAACCGGGTTTTTGGTGGACTTTCTCGAAACCCTAGAGGCCGATGCCGATTTGATTGTGCTGGGCAAGCGGGGTGAAGCGGCGGAGTTTGCCTCTGGCCACCTGGGGGCCAACCTGGAACGAATTGTGCGGGCCAGCACGAAGTCCTGCCTGGTGACCCCTCGCCAATACCGCCCCTTTGAACGGGTGCTGGTGGCCTATGACGGCAGCGACAGCGGTCAAACCATGCTGAATTTTGTGGTCAATTCTCCCCTGGTGCAGGGGCTAGAGGTGCACATTATGACGGTGGCCAAACGCTCAGATGATGCCCGGGCCATGGCGCGCCTGGAGCAGGCTAAACACCAGGCCGCTGGGCTACAGCCTGTCTGCACCCTGGCGGTGGGCAATCCAGAAGTGGCGATCGCGCAATACTGCGACACCCACGTTATCTCACTGCTGCTGATGGGGGCCTACGGCCACCGCCAGGTGCGCCACCTGGTGATTGGCAGCACCACGGCCCAGGTGTTGCGCAGTAGCCTCATTCCAGTGCTGGTGTTTCGCTAGAGTCGGTCTGCCCAATCGGTGATGGTCAGAGGAAGATACCGAAGACAGCAACCTGACCGCCGCTGAGCAAGCTATTCTCACCCAGTCGCAGGGAGATATTTTGCTGTTTCAGCTGGGGGGAGGCCGGGGAATTTGATCCGCCGTCCCCTCCTCGGAGGGGTGCCCGTAGGGCGGGGGTGGGTAGTCTTATCCATGCGAGAACAGCGACAGCTTGGTGAAACCAAGACCCTATCCTCAAATGAAGCCTTGAGAGGACTTGGGCTTAACTAGCAATGGCCTACATGGTTGAGTACGACCCCCAAGCCATCGCTGATTTAAAGCGGCTATCGAAGTAGCTACAGGCCTAGGCGGGCCGCGATGGTGGCCAGCACCGACTGGCTCAGGGCGTCGTAGTCGTAGCCGCCTTCGAGACCGAAGAGAATTTTGTCGGTTACACCTAGGCATTGCTGGGTGAAAGCACCGTAGTCCTGGGGCTGTAGATTGATATTAGCCAAGGGGTCGGCGGCGTTGGCGTCGTACCCGGCGCTAACGATGAGTAGATCGGGGGCGAAGGCTTTGAGAAACGGGATCACCTTTTGCTCAAACATGGCCGTGTAATCGCCGCTGGCGCTGCCGGGGGCCATGGGCAGGTTGAGCACATTGTGGTGCAGGCCGGTTTCGCCGCTGTGGCCGGTGCCAGGGTAGGCGGGCATCTGGTGCAGTGAACAGTAGGAGATCGCCCCATTCTCCTCCACCAGTGCCTGGGTGCCATTGCCGTGGTGGACATCCCAGTCGAGAATGGCGACGCGGTTAATGCTGGATTTTTTTAGGGCGTAGTGGGCGGCGATCGCCGCATTTGCGAATAAACAAAAGCCCATGCCGCGATCGCGCACCGCGTGGTGCCCCGGTGGCCGCGCCAGCACAAAGGCCGACTGCCCGGTTTCTAGCACGTAGTCTACGCCGTCGAGCCAGCCGCTCACCGCCAGCCGCGCCACCGCATAGCTACTCTCAGACACCACCGTATCGCCGTCAATGTGGCCGCCGCCCGTGTGGGCAATCTCCCGCAGGGCGGTGACGTAGCGAGGATTGTGGAGCTGGGTAATCAGGGGGTCTACATCCTCCCGCTGCTTGACCGGGGTGGGTTCTCGCCAGTCGAGATGATCGGCCCAGGGCACACCCTCCAAAGCGGCCACAACGGCGGTCAATCGACCCGCATTTTCGGGGTGAAAACTACCGGTGTCATGGTCTAAAAAATCTGGCGAATAGATGACAGCAAAATTGGCCAAAGCGAGGGCTTGGTACACGGCGAACTCAGGGGGGATGAACTACTGCGAATTGGGCGTGGAACTAAGGCGATGAAACGACGCTAAATCAGTGCCAAATCAGTGACCCTGCGCCCTTGGCTACACCATAGCGCCCGATGATTTGAACCGGGAAATTCGTGCTAAAATATAGCCTACATGAGTCCCCAAAAAACATACTGATTAAGCGCTATTCAGCACCGCTCGGTGCGACGGTCTGACTAGCGCTTTGTTGTTCGCAAATTCGGAGTTTTTAGAGCCTATGGCAACCCCAGAAGAGCGCATCGTCCCTACCGATCTGCGCGTCGAAATGCAAAGCTCTTACCTGGAATACGCCATGAGCGTGATCGTGGGTCGGGCGCTGCCAGATGCCAGGGACGGGCTCAAGCCAGTGCACCGCCGCATTCTCTACGCCATGCACGAGCTGGGTTTAGCCGCCGATCGCCCCTTTCGTAAGTGCGCCCGGGTGGTGGGTGAGGTGCTGGGTAAGTACCACCCCCACGGCGACACGGCGGTGTACGACGCTCTAGTGCGCATGGCCCAAGACTTCTCCATGCGGGTGCCGCTGATCAATGGTCACGGCAACTTCGGCTCCATCGACAACGACCCCCCGGCGGCGATGCGATACACCGAGTGTCGTCTGCAATCGCTGACCAGCGACTCGCTGCTCCAAGACATCGAGTCGGAAACGGTCGATTTTGCCGACAACTTCGACGGCTCGCAGCAAGAACCCGTGGTCATGCCCTCGCGGCTGCCCCAGCTGTTGCTCAACGGCTCCTCGGGCATTGCCGTGGGCATGGCGACCAACATTCCCCCCCACAACCCCGGCGAGCTGATCGACGGCGTGATCGCGCTGATCAACAACCCCGAGATCTCCACCGCCGAGCTGATGGAGATCATCCCTGGCCCCGATTTCCCCACGGGCGGGCAGATCTTGGGGCGCAGCGGCATTCGCGACGCCTACATGACCGGGCGCGGCTCGGTCACCATGCGCGGCGTGGCTAGCATGGAAACCATTGAGCACCGGGGTCGGCCCGACCGCGAAGCCATCATCATCACCGAGCTGCCCTACCAGACCAACAAGGCGGGCATGATCGAGCGGATCGCCGAAATGGTCAACGAGCGCCGCCTAGAGGGAATTTCCGATATTCGTGACGAGAGCGATCGTGACGGCATGCGCATCGTCATCGAGCTGAAGCGCGACGCCTACCCCCGCGTGGT
>JBBSLR010000394.1:0-3822 GCA_038255045.1 Phormidesmidales cyanobacterium | reverse complement strand
CACCACGCGAATCTGGGCGTGCAGGTCGCCCTGGTGAATAGACTGGCCGATCGCCTCCAGGTTGCTGCCGTTGCCCGAGGCCATCACCCCCAAACGCAGGGGCTGTTCAAACCGGGGCCAGACCGCCGGCAGCGGCGGTGAAATTAGATTGGGGGCAGTCTCCACCATGGCGTTAGAAAACAGGGGCGTTAGAAAACAGGGGCGTCAGAAAACAAGGCAATGAGGTCTATCATATGACAACATAAAAAACCTCTGGCCCAGGGGTGAAGGAGTGCGTCTAGTGAAGCAGAGTTTGCGGTTAGGACTGGTATTTCTCTGCGGACTGGCGATCGCCCTATCCCTGGCCCTAGGCCCAAGGGGCCGGGTAATTGCCGTGGATTTGCCTAGCCCCACTCAGGTATCTTCCCCGGCAATCTATGCCCAGATGGATGATGCGTCTGCCAGCGACAGCGACCCCGAGGCCGGAGCGGCTGACGCTGATGCCCCCCCGGAACCCGGCATCCTCAAGCCCTTTGAGGATGTAGTCAAAGGGCTTGAGGTTTCAAAAGGTCTATTCACGATCTACCACGACCTCCAGCGCAAACGAGCGCTAATTGGGCTAAAGCCCAGCCAGCTCAGTCAAAATCTCTTATTCATGGCCAGCCTAGAGTCGGGTCTGGGGGAACTGGGGCTGTTTCGCGGCTGGCCCGTCAACGATCTGATGATTCAGTTTCGCCAAATTCCCGACAACCGCATTCAGGTGGCGGTGCCCAACGTCTACTTCCGTAACCCCCAACCCCAGTCCCAACAGCTGCTGCGGTCTTCCTTCGGCGACTCGGTGCTGACCACCCTCCCGATCCAGGCGATCCACGGCGAAACCGGCGAGCTGCTGCTCGATCTAAAGGATTTTTTGATCGCCCGCGACCCGGCCAACCTCTCGGGGCAGTTTCCCTGGGTGCTGGGCAGCTACACCGTCAACAGCGAGGCGTCTTACCTGGGGCCAGTGCAGGCCTTCCCTGAGAATGTTGAGCTAGAGACGGTGCTGGGGTTCTCTGGCGGCGGCGAGGCGTCGTCGCCCTTTTCCTTCGGGTTGAGCAGCATTCCCGACAGTCGGGGGTTTAGCCTGCGGGTGCGCTATAGCCTGTCGGCGATGCCCAACCACTCCACATTCTTGCCCCGGCTGGCCGACGAGAGGGTGGGCTACTTTCTCACGGCCTACCGCACCCCTGGCCGGCCTGGCACCTCAGACCCCTTCGTGCGCTACATTCACCGCTGGCAGCTCGAAAAACAAGACCCCACCGCCGCGCTCTCGCCGCCTAAAGAACCCCTGGTGTTTTGGCTCGAAAACACCATTCCCCAGGAGTATCGCGCCGCCGTGCGCGACGGCGTTGATTGGTGGAATGCTGCCTTTGAGCAGGCCGGGTTTACCCAGGCGATCGAGGTGCGCCAAATGCCCGCCAACGCCGACTGGGACCCCGCCGACGTGCGCTACAACGTGATTCGCTGGTCAGATTCGCTCTACCCCTGGGCCAGCGGCCTGGGGCCATCGCGGGTAAACCCGCTGACGGGGGAGATCCTCGATGCCGATGTGGTACTCGACGCCAGCATTGTCAGCGATCTCGGCCTGGAATACGACACGCTGGTCGCCGGGGGCATGACGGCGGGGATGGCAGGGGCCGAGCAGCTAGCTCCCTGCGGGCACCCCCTGGGCGATCGCCTGCTGGCCCGTCTCGGCGCTAGAGCTGCGCCCCCCAGGTCAGCCTCTGCCCTGCAGCGGCTCGATGCCGCCGACTACTGTGCGGCTATGCGGGGCACCCAGGCCAATGCCTTTGGCACCCTAGCCATCACCACCCTGGCCCCGCCCTTCTCGACTCGCGAGGCCAAAGCGGCCTACCTGCAGCAGTATCTGCGGGTGCTGACCGCCCACGAGGTCGGCCACGTGCTGGGGCTGCGGCACAACTTTTTGGGCAGCACCCTGCGATCGCCCGCCGAGCTCAATGACCCCGCCATGACTCAGGCCCAGGGTATGGCCAGCTCGGTGATGGACTACCTACCGCCTAACCTAGCCCCCCCCGACCAGCCCCAGGGCGACTATTTCCCCACTCAGATCGGCCCCTACGATCGCTGGGCGATTGAGTATGGCTATCGCCCCGTCACCAGCCGCGCCACCGCCCAGCGGGAGGTGCAGGCGATCGCCAACCGATCAGGCCCGCCAGAGCTGGCCTACGCCCCCGATGAAGATGCCTACACCATGCTCGACCCCAGGGCCAGCGCCTGGGACATGAGCACCGACCCCCTGGGCTACGCCGAGGGCCAGATGGCGATCGCCAAAGTCATTTGGGATCGCCTCGACTGGTTCTCGGTCAACCCTGGCGAGGGCTACGGTCAGCTGCGCCAGCGGGTGAACCTAGCCTTTTTCCACTACGACACCCAGGCCGACATCATTGCCAACTACATCGGCGGGCAGCACTTTACCCGCACCGACCCCTGGAACTCGCGCGGTCAGCCAGCCTTTGAGCCGGTATCTACGACAGATCAGCGGCGCGCCCTGGCGGTGCTCAACCAGCAGGTGTTTGCCCCCGACGCCCTAGCCCTGGCGCCCGAGCTAGTCAACCGCCTGGCCCCCAATCGCTGGCTGCACTGGGGCCAAGACCCCTTTACTGATCGCATCGACTACCCGATCTACGACCGCATTCTTTTGACCCAGGCCTTTACCCTGACCAACCTGCTCGACGGCTATCGCCTGCTGCGGCTGCGCGACAGCGAGTTCAACCAGCGGGGGACGGCAGACCGCTTTACCCTGGCCGAGCTGTTTGACACCCTGGGCCAGGCGATCTGGGCTGAGGTGTTGACCCCACCCGCCGCCGCTACCCCGATCTCTAGCCTGCGCCAGGGGCTACAGCGGCACCATTTAAATACCTTGACCAGCCTGGTGCTGCGCAACCACGGCTCTGGGGAAGGGGTTAGTGACCTGCTGGGCTTTGTGGCCCAAGAGTTTACCTTGGGTGCGCCGGAAGAGGCTCGGGTGCTGGCCCGCCACCAGCTGCGGCAGATCCAGGGGGCGATCGCCCGCCACCTGAGCCGCCAGGGGCGACGGCTAGACACCGCGACCCTGGCCTACCTCGACGATGTGGGCGATCGCCTGGCCAAGGTGCTCGACGCCCCCCTGCGGGGCCAGTGATCTCGCAGAATATCAAATCTAAAATCCATAAAGATTCGATGTTTTTCGCCAAACGGCGGCGAAATACCCCCTCCCCTGAGGTGTTATTGTGGATCGGGTCGATCGGGAATCATCTACTATTGCCCCTGGTGACTTCTAGGGCCGCCCTGCCAACATCGGTGTTTGACTGCCTGTACTCCATACACCCTGTACGCCATGGCCTAGGTATGGCCTAGGCTTCGTGAGTCAAGCGGTTTATACGAAACACCTGCCTAGCCCAGCTTGAGGGTTTCATCTACTGCTTCAGGCCGGTGCCATCTGGGCACACTGAATTAACAAGTTTTTTGGTCGTTCCACGGGTTATCCATGCTGAGTGCGTTAGCTGCTATCACCCTGTCTCCGCTGTTTGCTCAACTGCCCCAGGGTGAAGCTATCCCCGCCACCGAATCCAAGACGGTGGTCATTCCCCGCGACGGCACCTACGCCGAGGTGATCCGCTACCAAGAGGTGCGCCCTCTCCCCGGCGGTCTCGACGAGGTGCCTGTCTTCAACAGCAACAGCCCCGAGGTGGTGCAGCAAAACGGCATTCTTCTCTCCACCTTTCCCAAGGACTGCATGGCCTCTCCCGAGGCCCACCTCGACTACGGCTTCAACGGCCGTTTCGAACTCATTGCCCACCACAT
>JBBSLR010000393.1:0-3830 GCA_038255045.1 Phormidesmidales cyanobacterium | reverse complement strand
GTAAAACGCCTGGAGCGTACACCAGGCCAGCCCGGCGCGGCCATCGCGCCAGCCGCCCAAGATCAACATCATGTACAGCCATCGGGTCAGGGGCCGCAGCGGCAGCCGCAGCGACAGGTTCTTTAGCGCCCGCCGCCGCTCGACCTCAGATTTGCCCCACACCATCCCCCGCCAGTCAACCCTGCCCCCTTGTAGCTGCCACAGGGTCTCCTTTGCCTCATCGGTAGAGTAGCGGTTGTGTTTCTCAATCCAGCGGCTGAGGCCCTTGCTACAGGTGTAGTGGGGGTAGGTGGCCTGCAAAAAAGCGGTAGGCCCGTCTACAACCTCGCGCTCGGTGTGGCCGTAGTCGTCAAACCACACCTTGCCCCGCCGCAGCAGCCTCAGCTGGTAGCGCGGAAACTGGGTGCTGCGGCGAATCCAGGTGCCCATGAACATCACCTGCTCGGCCACGTAGTAGCCCACGGGGCTGCCTGGGATGGCGCTTTGGCCATCTTGGTTATGCTCTTGGGCACGATTCTGGGCAATCACCGCCAGGCATTCGGCAAATAGCTCCGGCGTCAGGCGCTCGTCGGCTTCGAGAATGTAGGCCCAGTCGTGGCGGTAGGGCACGTTTTCTAGCATCCAGGTGCGCTGCTGGCCGTGGCTGGCGAAGGGGTGCTCGACAAACCGCACGGGGTACTGGGTGGCGATCGCCCGGGTGCGATCGCTGCTGCAAGAGTCCACCACGATCACATCGTCTGACAGCAGGGCCGACTCGATACAGGCAGCAATGTCCCGCTCTTCGTTGTGGGTGAGGATAAAAATCGAGAACATAGACGCGGCAAACAGCAACTTTCCTGGGTTTAGAGAACCCAGTTTGGCTCTCAAACTGCACCCTCAACCTGCAATCTACCTACCAACGTTGCCCTCGCCTACAGGCTGCTCAGATCTTTACGTCCCCCTTATGGCAAGAAAAAAGGCAGCTATTAGCTGCCTTTTTTCATTGATGGGGTTCAAACGTTAGTGCCGCAGAGCTGAGGACATTTCTAGGAAAGAAGATACCAGCTTTAATCCAGCGGCTGTAGCCGTTGTCGGGTGGACACTGCCCGCCCTTGGGAAACTATTTTCCAGAAGTCGCCTTAGTCTTGCGGAGCTGCCTCCAGCAGCGCTTAGGCAATAGGGCTAGTCAATAGCGTCTTTGAGAGCGTCCTTGACATCTTCTCTAGCGTGGGTGGCCTTAGCCTGGGCCTGCTTAGCTTCGCCCTCGGCCTTGGCTTTGGTGTCGCCGGTAATCTCGCCTGCTGCCGCTTGAACTTTGCCTTCGATGTTCTTGGCAGTGGCCTCGACGCGATCTTCAATGGACATGGTGTGAGTTCCTAAACGAAAATCCTTCTATATTGTAGGGTTTATCTAGCGATCGCCCCATCTGTAGTAGGGCTGAGGTCAGGCTATGTAGGAGGGTAGAGATTGCCCTAGATCTGGCCCGCCCATAGGCATAGACCCATAGCCATAAAACAGCGACATACCAGGGCCTTCAGAGCTGGCCAGCGCGACTATTGTACCTGCGGCTGACCCTGGGGCCACAGGTACAATAGCCCCGAGGCCAGGGTGAGCGCTACGGCAATCCAAAACAAAGTTTGGGCTGGGGTATCCCAGGTTGGGGGCAGGGGGGCAATCAGCAGGGCGATCGCCCCAATCTGCACCACGGTCTTGGCCTTGCCCCACAGGTTGGCCCCCGGCACCGCGCCCCCCTGCATCGCCGGGTTTACCCGCCAGCCCGAAATTGTAATCTCCCGCGCCACAATCAAAAACACCCCCCAGGCGGGCACCTGGCCCAGCCCCACCAGCATCAGCAAGGGGGCCAGCACCAGCAGCTTATCTACCAGGGGGTCAAGAAATTTGCCCAGGTCTGTCACCTGGTTGAGCCTGCGGGCCAGGTAGCCATCGAGCCAGTCGGTGCTCGCCGCTACCACAAAAATCCCCACCGCCCACCACCGCTGGGCGGCTGTGGGCGCTTGCAGCAGCACCAGCAGCAGCGGCACGCCGAGCAATCGAGAGACGGTGATCCAGGTGGGGAGATTCATGGGCACTCAGTGGGATGCTGACCGTTAGTCGTTGTCGCCGCGAACGTAGGGACGGTTGATGACGCGACCAGTCGGCCCGGTCACCGTGGTGGTTTTGACCACGGGGCTGTCTGCCGCTGCCGCCTGGGGGGCAGCGGGCGGCGCTGTCGCCCCAGCAGCGCCAGAGGTTGTTGGGGCACCTGGGGCCGCAGGCCGCGCCGCTACCGCCGCCGGCTGAATTTCTTGCCAGGTCAAGTTGCCATCGGGGGCAATTCTGACCAGCACTGATTCAATGGTGTTGGGCTCAATGGTGGTGGGGCCGGTTTCAAGGCCGCCTACCACCTGGCACTGGAAGCGATCGCCCGGCACATTGACCCGGTAGGTGGCGGTGCCGCAGTCGATCAGCGATCGCTGGCCGTAGGCCTGAGACAGCCCCTGCTGAATGGTGTCTTCGACCTTGGGCAGGTTGAGGAGGGCCTTAGAGTTGGGCACCTCCCAGGTGACGTTGCCCTGGCTGTCTTGCTGGGTGACGTTGATGGTGAAGGTGCCCTCGGGGTCGAGCTCGCCGACGCAGCGAAAGTAGGCCTCTGCCTGGCGGGTGACATCGCTGGGGCAGCGCACCGCCTGGAGCGATAGGCGACGCCCCTGGCGCTCAATGTCGGCCTTGATCATGGCCTCTGTGCTGGCGGTGTCGAGGCGGTTGCCGCAGGCCGTCAGGCCCATGGCCCCCAGGGCCAGCAGCCCCAAAAACGGTTTAGCGTATGCAGTGGAGTTGGGCCTGTCCATCGAACCAGTCAATCCTTAGGGTGAAGGGCGGCTTGCCGAGTAAGCGTATGACAACTAATCAAGCATCCAGGCCAGACCCTCATTCCCCAACCCCTTCTCCCTAGGGGAGAAGGGGGGCCAGATTCAGAACCCTTCTCCCCCAAGGAGAGGGGCAGGGGTGAGGGCGGAGGGCGATGGCAAATGGATAGTTATTTTCATGGAGCACTCTAGCTCCTCAATTGTGGCAGCAATGGTGTGCTGGCGCATGCTGTCTGCAATACCCCATCCGCGCAAAGAAACGTCCAATCTTGACCCGACCTCTACCATAATGAATATGGCTTAACACTCGTTCACAAACACTTTTCCTATGGCAAAAGACCTCCAGCAGTTTTTGACCCTCCTAGAGCAGCGGGGACAGCTGCGTCGCATTGCCGCCCCCGTCAGCCCAGACCTTGAAATTGCTGAAATTGCCAACCGCCTGCTGCTGGGCGGCGGCCCCGCCCTGCTGTTTGAAAATGTGCAGGGGGCCACTATGCCCCTGGCGATCAATGTGCTGGGCACCGTGGAGCGAGTGTGCTGGGCCATGGGTATGGAGCACCCCGCCGAGCTAGAAACCCTGGGGGAAAAGCTGGCGCTGCTCTACCAGCCCCGGCCCCCCAAGCAGTTCTCTCAGGCGATTGATTTGGGCAAGGCGCTGTTTGATGTGGTCAAAGCCAAGCCCCTGCGCGACTTTTTGCCCCCTTGCCAGCAGGTGGTGCTCAAAGACGAGGCGGTCGATCTCAACCAGATGCCGCTGCTGCGGGTTTACCCCGGCGATGCCGACCGGGTGATCACCCTGGGGCTGATGATTACCAAAGACCCCGAGACCGGCATTCCCAACGTGGGGGTGTATCGGCTGCAGCTCCAGTCAAAAAATACGGCGACGGTGCAGTGGCTGTCGGTGCGGGGCTGTAGTCGTCACCTGCGCAAGGCTGCTGAGATGGGGAAGAGTTTGGAGGTGGCGATCGCGATCGGCGTTCACCC
>JBBSLR010000392.1:0-3847 GCA_038255045.1 Phormidesmidales cyanobacterium | reverse complement strand
GTGCCGCCGATGATGTTGGCGATGTTTTCGTCAAAACGATCCACCCGCTGGCTGGGCAGCGACAGCGAAATATTTTCATCCTTGAGGCGGTTTTTGACCTCGACCCCCACCGCCGGCAGGGCCAGGTAGTCAGAGCAGCTCAGCGACAGCAGCGAAAACTCGTTGTAGCCGGTCTTGCGCATGCCGGTTTCAATGGCATCGACCACCGTTTCTGGGTCGACGTCGCGGGCGGGGCGGGTGAGCATGCCCGGCTGGCAAAAGCGGCAGCCCCGAGTGCAGCCCCGGCGAATTTCCACCGTCAGGCGATCGTGCACGGTCTCGACGTAGGGCACCAGGCCCATGGCGTAGGCGGGGATCGGCGTGGCCACCCGGCGCAGCACCCGCGTGGGCACATCGGGCCGGTTGGGGTGTACCGAGCCATCCTCGGCCATATCGTAGAACCGGGGCACGTACACCCCCGGCACCTGGGCCAGGTCGAGCAGCAGAGCTTCGCGGCTGAGACCAGCGGTCTTGCCCTCTTCGATCACCAGGGCAATCTCGGGCAGCAGCTCTTCACCGTCGCCCAGGGCCACAAAATCAAAGAAGTCGGCGTAGGGTTCAGGGTTAGAGGTCGCCGTCTGGCCACCGGCAAAAATCAGCGGCCAAGCGCCGTCGTCTACGGCAAACGCCCCGGCCTGGTCCCGCTCCCGCCAGGTGAGGGGAATGCCCGCCAGCGAGAGCATTTCTAGAATATTGGTGGCCCCCAGCTCGTAGCTGAGGCTAAAGCCCAAAATGTCAAACTCGGTGAGGGGCCGCTGCGATTCCACCGCAAACAGCGGCGTGTCGGTATCTTTGAGCTTGGCGGCCAGGTCAGCGGCGGGCAGGTAGGCGCGATCGCACAGCTGCCGGGGCTGAGCATTCAAAATGCTGTAGAGAATAATGTGGCCCAGGTTAGAGGCCCCGACCTCGTAAACCTCGGGATAGGTCAACACCCAGCGCACCGCTGCCTGGGGCCAGGGTTTGTGAACCGCACCCAATTCGTTGCCCAGGTAGCGAGCTGGTTTTAAAATGTCAGCAGCTACTAATGTATTAACCGATACAGGCACAGCCCAGTTACCCCAACGTATAAAAGCGTTAGAACAGCCGCCAAACAACCTAGGGGAAATCCCCGTTGTTGTCTAACCGCCGCCGCCCTAGGGCCACCGTAAAAACTTACCGTGAGAAACCCCAGGGCGGCTGTTCTATCTTCCATACTATACAGGGCCAGAGAAATGGCCCGAGGGGCTAACCGTCGGTACGCTTTAGATTCCCGTGGGCTAGGCCGCCATGGGCAGGGCCTGGGGCAGCTCGTCTACCATTTCAAAGGCGCGGTCGAGCTGGGTTAGCTCAAACACAATGCGAATGGCCGGGGGCACAGAGCAAAGGCAGAGGCGCTTTTGGAGCTGACGGGCGTGCTTGAGGGCCGACACCAGCGAGATCAGCCCGGCGCTGTCGAGGGACTCAACCTGGCTCATGTCGACAAATAACCCACAGGCGCGATCGCTCTGAATCTGCTGCATCAAAGACCCTTGAAAATCTTGGGCGTTGGACGCATTGAGGGAGCCTTGGGCCTGAAAAATAGCCATTTCCTTAGACATAGTCTGCATACTCGATATACTCCAGGTCAACGGATATTGTTTAGGACTATTTGAATTTAGAGTGTTCTAGCCAAACACTTGTCCGGGGTGTTTCTGTCAGAGGCCCAGCGGGTTGATCTGGCAGGCTCGCCTAGGATGTGCTTTGGGATCTAACAGTTTTAACGGGTTACTTCACGACGGTAGTGGCAATCACCCGGTTACGGTAGTTCTTCGGATGATGGTTAGTCATATCTTGATATAGATTCAGACCTCATCAATCTGCTGCTTCCGTGAATCCACTGAACATATCCCCTCCAATTTATTTATTTTGTGATTTGAATCACCTTTTGCTGTGGTCATCTTCACAAGGTTTCTGAGCTGCCGTCACGGGCCAGGGCAGCGTCAGGGCCGACAATTAACTGGTATGGCAACACCCTAGGTAATGGTTCATGGCCCCCACATTTTCCATTCGTCGATTGGTAGAGAAAGCACTCCAGAGTGGACTGCTAACCCCTGATATAGAGCAGGGGATCAACGCTGAACTGTCTCGTTTGGGCTATCTGCCCATTGGCGACTCTGAAGTCCTAGAGCTGCTCATGTACGAAATGGACGAAGGCCGCATTCGCCTGGTTCCAGGGGCAGGTTTCTTTAGCGAATCGCTCCAGCACTCTGTATCGAGCTGATCGCAACAGCTAGGTGCAATTGACCAGACTGGGCATAGGCTGTGGCCCAATACTATCGGGCCACCTAGGGAATTTCCCTGGATGGCCCTGACTAGCTTCATGAAAACTTTACAAAAATCTTCCGGATTGTCGGGACGTGGTGAATCTTCAGGCTTTAGTCGAACTATCGCTGGTTGAACTATCGCTCTCTAACCTGGGCGGGTTCTCGGCCCACAGCTGTTGCACAAACTTGTTTACCGTCATCTGCGCAGGGCTTGCCGTCAGCTGGTCGAGATTATTTGCCTCCGAAGGGTTTGATTCTGAAGGGTCTGCCTCCGAGGGGTCTACCGCCGATGTTTTGGCCGACAGGGTAGCGAGCAGTGGCATGATATCGGTATCCATTGCAGGCTGGAGCTGACCCAGGGGCCAGAGCATGTCCGGCGTGGCCGGTTGATGCGCTGCTGTGCCTCCAGCGATCCAGTCTGTGCCCAGGGGTTTGGTGCCCGCTTCACTGACCAAAGCCAGGGGCCGTATCCAGCCGATTTGCCTGGGCATCAGCACCTGAATCACCTCAGCATAGAGGCGAGCCTGGGAACATTCTAAAAATACGATTTGGCCAGGGATGAAAGAAGCCATAGCAGTGAACAATTGGCGAAGAGTGCGGATGCATCTAGCGGCTAGTATCTAGGCGACGTCTTGGAGCGATAGGTTGGGAGCGGTAGATTTGGGGGCAATGTCTTGGGGGCAATGTTCTGGGGTAGGCCACTGCTTCCATGGTAGACAAATCCTGCGTTAGACAGATCTATCGGGGCAGGCGGCTGAGAATGGCAGCTTTGCTACGGGCAACGCTAGCATGACATTTTATGATGATGAAGTGGTCATAGGGTGTGCTGCCCTGGGCTGCTGTAGCTAGAGCGGCGATCGCACTGGCAATTTCATCTAACGCGCCCCAGCGGCGACATCCACGGGCATCATCCATGCTCATTACCCATGGGCACCTTTCAGGGCAGAGCTAGTGCAGCGTCAAAACTAAAAATTAGGGTTCGTGTAGATTGGGTGAAACGAAGGGTCACCCAACAGCAGGAGGCCTTGCTGGGTTCTGCTATCGCGCCACCCAGCCTACAAATTTAGGCTTGACAGACCACTAGCTTCTCTCTGTTCTTTTTTCTAAACTTATCTATGAGCGAGGCAAAGAGGTATTTCTGTGTCAGTTGAAACCATCGAGCGGACGACAACGTCCACCATTCGCAAGCCCGCCCCCCGCTACCGGGTGCTGCTCCACAACGATGCCTTTAATTCCATGGAGCATGTGGTGGAGTCGCTGCTCAAGGTGGTGCCCAGCCTGACCATGCCCCAGGCGGTCGATATTATGATGCAGGCCCACACCGCTGGCGTCGCCCTGGTGATCACCTGCGAACTAGAGCATGCTGAGTTTTCCAGCGAAGGGCTGTGCAACCTGGGTCTGACCAGCACCATCGAACCGGATGAGTAAACTGCCCTGGGCCAAGGTGGCCACCTATCCACCCCTGGTGCGGGTGCTGCTTTTTTTGCTGATCGTGGTGGCGCTGTGGCTGCCCCTGGCGCTGCCGC
>JBBSLR010000391.1:0-3859 GCA_038255045.1 Phormidesmidales cyanobacterium | reverse complement strand
CGAATATGCTGTTCGCGGGTTTGCAGGGTGAGCCGCAGGGCGGGCTGGCCGTAGGTGTCTTTAGAGACGCCCACCAGGCGGCCGGGCAGCTTGCGGGCAAAGCTGTTGCGGGTGGCAAAGAAGGCGGCGTGGGGGCCACCGTAGCCCAGGGGCACGCCAAAGCGCTGGGTGTTGCCCACTACAATATCGGCCCCAAACTCGCCGGGGGGGCGCAGCAGGGTGAGGCTGAGCAGGTCGGCGGCGACGGTGACCAGGGCCTTGGCCCCGTGGGCCTGGGCGGTGAAATCGGCGTAGTCGTAGATCGCCCCGTCGGTGGCGGGGTATTGCAGCAGCACGCCAAAGACCGGCGGGTCGAAGCTGAAGGCCCGATGGTCGCCCACAACGACCTCAATGCCCAGGGGCAGGGCGCGGGTTTTGACCACATCGATGGTTTGGGGGTGGCAGGTGGCGGAGACCCAGAAGGTTTTAGCGTCTTTTTGTTTGCGGACGTTGAAGGCCAGGGTCATGGCCTCGGCGGCAGCGGTGCCCTCGTCGAGCAGGGAAGCGTTGGCGATCTCCATGCCCGTCAGGTCGCTCACCAGGGTTTGGAAGTTGAGCAGCGCCTCTAGCCGCCCCTGGGAAATTTCGGGCTGGTAGGGGGTGTACTGGGTGTACCAGCCGGGGTTTTCGAGCACGTTGCGCTGAATCACGGGGGGCGTCAGGGTGTTGGCGTAGCCCAGGCCCAGGTACGATCGCCACACCTGGTTTTGGCCTGCTAAGGTCTTGAGCTGGGCCAGGGCCGCCGCTTCATCTAACCCCTGGGGCAGGTTGAGGGGCTGCGGTAGGCGAATGCCGTTGGGCACGGTGGCGCTGATCAACTCATCCAGAGAGTCGTAGCCCAAATCTGCCAGCATGGCTGCGGTGTCGGCGGCTGTTGGCCCCAGGTGGCGAGCCACGAAGGGGCTGAGGGACGGGGATTCAGCGGCGGTGCTGTTAGCGCCCGGAGCTGAGGTTGATTCATCAACGGTGCTGGCCCCTTTGCTCGTCTCTGTGCTGGTCTCTGGGAAAAGTTGTGTCATACCCGTTTGCGGATGGCTCCAAAATCAACAGGGTGGAATCGGTGGTGCCCAGGGAGGGAGCCAACCTTGTTCATATCTTGAAACATCTGGGGCAAATTTGCTGATTCCTGGGCACAGGTTGGTTAGGGCTGAGCCAGCTGGCTGACAAAGGGCAGTATGGCGGCGGCGGTGGCCTGGGGCTTTTCGAGATGGGGCACATGACCGCACTGGGGAATCCAAATTAGCTGGCTACCGGCGATCGCCCCCTCAAACCGCCGCGCATCTCTGGTGCCCAAAATCTTATCTTGCTCGCCCCAGATCACCAGGGTAGGGCAGGTAATCTGCGGGATCTTAGGGGTCAAAAAGTTGTAGCCGCCGCTTTTGGTGAAGGCAATCAGCGATTCTTTCCAGCCGGGGCACAGCAGGTGCAGGGCGGCACACAGCTCGGCGTCAACGGTGACGAAGGACTTGTCAAAGTAGGCCTGACGGCTGATGCTGCGCCGCACCCTGGGGTTGCGTAAAAAGGCCGTGGCCCAGCTGTCGAGCGGCGGCACCATCAGGCTGCCCATGGCTGGCCCAGCGGCAAAGCCTGCGGCATCGAGCAGCACCAGCCCGGCGACGGCTTCGGGATAGGTGAGGGTAAAGTCGATGGCGGCAGCCCCGCCCATGGAGGCCCCCACCAGCACCACGGGGCGGTGGATGTGCTGCTGCCAAAAGCTGTACAGGTGCAGCTTGATAGCCCCGGGGGAGAGGTCGGGGCTGAGGGTGCGATCGCTAAACCCAAACCCCAGCAAATCTACCGCCCAGGCGCGAGGGGCCAGCAGCGGCAGCAGGCGACGAAACTCAAACAGCGAGCTGTCGAAACCGTGGATCAACAGCAGAGGCGGCTGGCTAGCCCCGTCCTCAGCAGCCACGTAGGCGGTAGGAATCGGGGTTTCTATCAGCGGCGTTTTGACCGCCACTAGCTGTATCCTTGCGGCCAGGTCAACGGAGGTAGCTTCGCTCAGGCCAGCGGCGGCGGCGGGCAGCACAGACACAGTCATAGGGGAAGAAGAATATTTAGCACCTGCTGCATGATCTCACAGTTTTCTTTCTGGGTGTTGGGCGTTGGGTCTAGGGTCAGCCCTGTCAAGGTGGGGTAGATTTAGGGGTCGATCCCTCGGATTGGCCGCTGAGCCTTGGACTTCTAGTCCAAGGCTCAAAGCCGAAATCCTCTGAAGAGGATTGGGAGACGAGTTCCCCAGTCTGCTTTAGCAGACTTTTGCTAGGAGCCAGGGAGTTCACTCCCTGGTGGTTGTTGCCGGAGTCCAGTAGCCTATGGGCATTTCGGGAACAGTTTGGCCACCTTGACAGGGCTAGGTCTAGGGTTTGCGGTTTATAGATCGAGCCGTGCACCTGACACCTTGCACCTGACACCTTGCACCCGCCCCCTACTTATGTAAATGAATCATGTGCGAACCGATCGCAATGCCGTACTGACCATAAATATCTTGGCCCAGCAGACCGTAGCTGCCGCCGATCGCCACCTTCACCTGCTCGCGGCGCAGCCCGCCCAGCTCGACGTTGACCAAGCCCACGGGTAGCGTCACCACGCTGCCGTCGGCGATTCTGGCCTGGGTTTCGCCCACCACCGTCACCCCCACCGCCTGGGCCATGGCGGCAGTAATCAGCGTGCCCGTAGCCCCGGTGTCAAACAGCATGGGGAAGGTCTGGGTGCCGGTGCCCCCCTTCAGGGTGACGCCGACCACCGGGGTGCCCCCCTGGCGGCGCTGAATGGGAATTTGGGCGGCTAAGCCCTGGGGCAGTGCTGCCGTTGCCGCCGGGGCGGGGGCGGGCGCAGGGACAATGCCTGCGGTGGCACGGCGCTGGGCAGAGGCCAGGTGTTGCTTATATTCCTGGGCTTTGGTTTGGGCCTGGGCGCGGTTGGGGCTGGCGGTGGGCACCTGCTCCATCAGGGCGATCGCCTGCTGCCAGCGGCTCGCCGCCAGTTCCCAATCGGTCTTTGACTGGGCCGACTGGCCAATGGCCACGGCGCTGGTAGCTCGGTTGACCGCTTCGCGAAAGGTGTCTACAGCGGGCGGCGCTGGGGCGGGAGGATCTGGAGCGGGGGCAGCGGGGGCAGCCGTCTGGGCCGCCAGAGCCGCCTGCTCCAGCGGCTCTGGGGCCGGGCCGGTCGATGGCCCGCCCCCCACCGACAGGCCGCAGCCCACCAGCCCCCAGGCCATAGCGCTGAGCATCAACCATCCGCTGGTCGAGGGTCTACCCATAGTCGTTGCCCTGCCTATCCCTAAACGTTTCCTGATGTCAGAATGCCCGAACCGGGGAGGGCATTGCCCACCTTAACCTGCTAGCTTGCCATCGCCCAGGGCTACCCGGCCCAGATGCTGGCGCAGATTTTGCGTCAGATGCTGGCGCAAAATTAATCTCGCTGTAATACCTTAACCCTAGCCTTTGGCCTTAGGATAATAGCGATTCTTAGCGCTGAGTAGATTGCCATGGTTTTTCCTGATGCCCCTCCGGCAGTGCTGGTTTTAGCCGACGGCTCAGTGTTTCGGGGCTCGGCCTTTGGGGCACCGGGCACCGTCATGGGCGAGGTCGTCTTCAACACCGGCATGACCGGATATCAAGAAGTCATGACCGACCCCAGCTACTGCGGCCAGATTGTCACCTTCACCTACCCTGAGCTGGGCAACACCGGGGTCAACCCTGACGACGAAGAGTCGAGTCGGCCCCACATCAAGGGGGCGATCGCCCGCAACATCTGCGAAATCCCCAGCAACTGGCGCTCTACCCAGTCGCTGCCCAACTACCTCAAAACCCAT
>JBBSLR010000390.1:0-3860 GCA_038255045.1 Phormidesmidales cyanobacterium | reverse complement strand
TGCCAGTCAATCTCGGTGATGGCTACCGGGCTGCTGGTGATGGTCTCGTAGATCTGTGGCCAGTAGCGCTGGTACTGGGGCTGAATGCCCCGCAGCTGGAGGGCGGGCAGCTGCGGTGAGGCGGCACCGATGCCAAAGCTGGCCAGGGGCATCCAGGCCCCGTGGGCGTCGAGAAACCCGGCCTGGAGATACTGGGTGTCGCTGGTGCGATCGGCGCTGCCCACGGGCAGCACCACCGCGACGGGCACCCGCTCCTGCACCCGCAGGTTGAGGCGGGGCGGCAGCAGCTGCCGGGAGACTTCGGCAGCGACCAGGGGGCCGCGATCGCGCAGCTGTCGCGCCAAAATTTCAGGCTCCACCTTCATCAGCGGCTGCGGATAGTCTAGCGGCACCAGGTTCTGTACCGCCTCGTCGCTGAGCAGGTGGTTGCCGCTGACGTTGATCTGAGCCGGGCTGTAGATCAGCCAGGTGGGGCGGGTGGTGCCCCAAAACACGGCGGCGGTGAGACCAGAGAGCGCCCAAAACCGCCACAGCGCCTGGCTAATGGAAATGCGCCGCCGCCGTCTCAGGGTTTGCCGCCGATGGTTAAGCTGGTCGCGAGAAAGAGGGGAAACGCGGGTCATGGCATCCGTTAGTTAGGGCCAGCAAGGCCCAGTCAGTGGGGCCAGCAAGGGCCATGGAGAGGAAGGAGCTGCCATAAAACGCCGGTCGCAGGGGGCAAAACCCCTGCTAACCCCGGGCCGCCTTTAGGCTGATGCCGATTTTAGCGCCTGGAGAGATTGATGCAACGCTTTTTCCCAGCGGCGGGCCAAATCTGCGTCAGTAAAGGGAATGCAGTAGGTTTCACCGCTGTTGGTAGCCAGGGCCAGCTCAATTTTTCCTTTGGTAGGCAGCGGCTCGTCGGCGACCGTCTGACCGTCGATCATCTGGCCGTTGATCTGTAGCTGTAGGGTGGCGACCTGCGCCAGCGACAGGGTGGTGATGTCAATGGGGCCTTGGCGGGTGGGTCGCCCCCAGGTGAGGCGATCGCCCCGCTGGCCCAGCATAGATTTAATGTCGTATTTACTGCGATCAAACTCGGTAGCCCAGGCTTCGTAGGCCTGCACCTTTTGAAATTCGTGCCAGCCCGCCCAGGCCAGGCCAATAAACACCGCCAGCAGGGGCAGCCAGAGCAGTCCTCGTTCCATAGGTGTAGGGGGTGCAGGAGGGATACAGATGGGATATTGAGTACCCGGCTGGGGCACACCTTGTATCCTAAGCCCTGGGCTGCCCTGGCAGAAATTCCCCATCTGCCCGGGCAGAATGTCCCTAGTAAAATGTAAAGACTTGCTACGGCAGGCAGCGGAAATTCGCGCCCCCGTGGAAAAGTAAGCCTTAGGCAGGCGCTCTGCTGACCCAATTTATTCTATGGAGGCTGGTACATTGGCATTTCTACCTCTTTTGGCGGCGGTTCCCACCACCCTTAGCTGGAGCCCTAAGGTGGCGGCGGTGATGATTGTTTGCAACATTTTGGCCATTGCCATTGGCAAGTTCACCATTAAATACCCGAGCGCACCGCCCGCGATGCCCTCCCCCAATCTATTTGGTGGTTTTGGGCTGCCCGCCGTGCTGGCTACTACCAGCTTTGGCCATCTGATCGGGGCTGGCGTTATTCTGGGCCTGGCTAACCTAGGGGCACTCTAGGGCAGAACTATAGCCAAGAGCTTACCCGACGCTATGGTCTAGCGTCGGGTAAGCTCTTGGCTGTGGTCGAGGGTAAGCGGCACCTGGGGCAGCGGGCTAGGTTGGCAGGGTGTCGGGGTTTGCCTGGGGCTCGGTGCCGGTGCCGGGATAGCGAATTGATTTGAGATACCAGAAGGCTACCGCCAGGGGCAGCACGTAGCGATCCCAGGGGATGGCTTTCATCATGATCAAGGCGTTGAACACAATTATCCAGAACAGCAAATCGGGCTGAGAAAATCGCAGGCAGGTGAGCAGGGCCAGACCGTAGTACATCGCCATCACCAACCCGTAAAACGGCAGCAGATCGGCCACCTTACCCATATTCCCGTAGGGAGTGTCCAGGGGCGGAAAAATCAGGCAGACCACAAGCAGACCTGCCGCAATCAGCAGCCATTTTGGCCAGTGGTGGCGCAGGGCTTGTAAGGGTGCGGTAGGGCGAAACAGCAAAAATTCTGGAATCACGATGTAGGCCCCGATGAAGGCGAGAAAGTTGATCGCCCCGCCGGGGGTGAGGGCCAGGGTGCTTTTTTGCACGTCGGGGGATAAGTCGGTGATCGCATCGGCGGGAGCAAACCCATCAAACAGCGCCACCCAGCCCAAAAACGACAGACTGGCCAGGGCCGGGGCCAGCCATCGCTGGTACTGGTGCAGACTCACCGCCTGGCCCTGGCGGTACTGATTGGCGATCGCTAAAAACTCGTAAGTGGCGATCGCCATCGGAAATGCCAGCATATACTGCCGTGAGGAAATCGCCAGCACAAAGGCTAGGCAGCTCAGCCAGTGGCGATCACGCCGGTAGGCAACAAAACCCAGCAGCACCCAGGTGCAGGCGATCATCTCGGTGTAGAGCCGGCCGCTGAGAAAGAGAAAGTAGGGGCATAAAAACAGCCCCAGCAGACATAGCAGCGCTCGCCCGCCCTTGTCTCTGCTGGGCCAGCCGATGGTGGCAACAATGCCTAACGACAAGACCAAATTTAGCAGTCGGCCCGCCACCATGCCCTGGTTAAACAGGTACTCCAGAAACCCAAAAATCATGAAGGGCAACGGGGTGTTGAGGCTGTAGTACTCCCGTAGGTCAGAGAGCGACGGCAGCAGGCTATCGCTAAAGGTCAGGCTCGACTTCCAAAAGTCGTCTTCATCCCACCAGGGAGGGCCCTGTAAAAAATCGAGCCAGGCCACGATCGCCAGATAGATGACGGTAATGGCGCAGAGAAAGAAAACTTTTTGCTGGGAATGGCTAAAGGATTGCAGTTTCATAGTGGAACCCTTAAGGACAGCGGGCTAGCGGTGCAGTCGGACTGAGTAAAGCTCAGCCGGAAGTGGCGGAGGCCGAGGCGGGAGGCACTTTTTGCTGGTTGCGCTCCCAGAAAAACCCCATCACGTTGGCCACCTGAGACAATAACAGCAGCCCCGATAACAGCATGCCCTGAAGTTGGGACTGTTGCGCGAGCGGGTAGGTGAGCAGCTGCCAGTAAAACCCCAGCGGCTCGACCTTGACCTGCGCGGCGGCGCGGTGCGCCCTCACCTGGTGAAAGCAGTAGGCCCCCCGGCCATAGTTAAAGTGCTGCCGCCAAAACCGCCGCAGCGACAGATGGTGGCTGTGGTCAACCCGCGCCTCAGGGGCGTAGGCCATGGGCAGACCCTGCTGGAGCCAGCGATCGCAAAACTCTCGGTCTTCTCCTGCCGCCAGGGGAAAGGAGGTGTCAAACCCGCCCAGCTGATGAAACTGCTTGGTGGCCAAGGCAAAGTTGTTAGAGGCAAAAAAGCTAGGCTGACGGCGGCTGTTGTAGTAGTCGTAGAGGTAGTCGATCAGCAGCTGGCTGGCGGTCGAAAACACATTGCTGGGCAGAGCGTTGAGGGTGTGGCCGCCCACCAGGGCCTGGGGCTGCTGCCCAAGCTCGGTAGCTATGGCGTGGAGCCAGTGGGGGTGGGGCTGGCAGTCGTCGTCGGTAAACACCAGGTACTGGCCCTGGGCGCAGGCAGCCCCGGCGTTGCGGGCCTGGGCGGGGCCGCTGTTGACCTGCCGCAGCAGCGTCAGGTTGAGGGCTGACTCAAAGGTCTTGACCGTAGGGGCCATGGGCTGGGCGCTGCCGTCATCCACCACGATCACCTCGAAGCGATCGCGGGGGTAGCTGAGT
>JBBSLR010000389.1:0-3863 GCA_038255045.1 Phormidesmidales cyanobacterium | reverse complement strand
AGCAAGCTTCTCCAGGGCACCATTGACAGTTTTCGGATGGAAGGTCGCGGTCTTGTAATTCGCAAAGAATTTGAGGCCGCCGAGATGATGTTTGAGACCGATACGGTTTCTATCGACGTCGGCTCGGCCATCGGCGGCAAAATTCGCCTGCGCCAGCCCACCCAGGCGGTGGCCCAGGTGGTGCTCTCTGAAGACGCCATCAACCGCGCCTTTGAGGCTGAGCTGGTGCGCCAGCACCTCGAAGGGGTGACCGACGAGGCCGTCACCACCCTGTCGGGGGGCGACCCGGTGACCTTTCGTAATGTCGCCATTACCCTGATGCCCGACCAGCAGGTGAAAATCACGGCCCTGACCGACCTGCCCAACCGCAAAGATGTGCCGATTCAAATGACGGCCCAGGTGACGGTAGAAAAGCGGCGACGGATTATCTTTGCCGATGCTGAGTTTCTGCCCGAGGGCATTCCCGAGTCGATGCTGCCGCTCTCGGCCACGCTGACCCGAGGGTTTGCCGAGGTGCTCAACCGCATGGTTGACCTAGAGCGCTTTAACCTCGATGGGGTGATGCTGCGGATCAACCGCCTAGAAACCAAGGGCAACCAGCTGGTGTTTAGCGGCTACGCCCAGATTGAGCACTTTCCGGGGACGATGTGAGGAGGGGTCGGGTGTTAGGTGCCGGGTGCCGGGTGTCGAGTGTCGGGTCGCCTCTGAAACCTGAAACCTGAAACCCGATACCCTGAACCCAATCCCCCGCTAGGCCCGTATTATGGTTGGGTTCTTGGGTTAGGGCAGCGGCGCTATGGGTAACTGGTTTGCGGCGGGGGGCATTGTCATGGTGCCGCTGCTGGTGTGTTCGCTGCTGACCCTGGTGCTGGCCGTGGAGCGCTGCTGGTTTTGGATTCAGCTGGGCCGTCAGCAGCCGGGGCTGGTGCCCCAGGTGCTGAGCACCTTTAGCCAAAACCCCCAGCGGGCGATCGCAAAACTCAAGCAGCATCAGCAGTTGCCCATTGCCCGCATTTTTCTCGCCGCCCTCACCCTGGGCGACGCCACCCCCGAAGAGTTTCGCCTGGCCCTAGAGAGCGCCGCCCAGACCGAGATGATCACCCTAAAGCGCTTTCAAACCGGGTTTGAGACCATCGTGGGCATCGCCCCGCTGCTGGGGCTGTTGGGCACGGTGCTGGGGCTGATGCGGGTGTTTTCGACCCTGCGCCTGGGCGAAACCAGCGGGCCTGCCGCCAGCGGTGTCACCACCGGGGTAGGCGAAGCGCTGACCTCAACGGCGGCGGGGCTGGTGGTGGCCCTGGTGGCGCTGCTGTTTGCCAACCTGTTTCAGGGGCTGTATCGCCGCCAGCGGGCGTTTATTCAAGCGGCGGGGGGCAAGCTTGAGATTATGCACCGTCGCGCCCAGCGTCAGGGCACGGTGAGCACCGATGTCTACCTGCCGGAGAGTCAGCCGTGAGCCACGACGCCTCGGTGATTGTAGTCGGCGCGGGGGCCGCGGGCCTGTTTGGGGCGATCGCCTGCGCCGAAGCCTATCCTGCCGCTACCATCCATATTTTCGAAGCCGGGCGCGAGGCCCTGGCCAAGGTGAGAATTTCGGGCGGGGGCCGCTGCAATGTCACCCACGCCTGCTTTGACCCGGCGGTGCTGGTGGGCCACTACCCGCGCGGCGATCGCGCCCTGCGCGGCCCCTTTAGCCGCTTTCAGCCCCGCGATACGGTGCAGTGGTTTGAGCAGCGGGGGGTAGACCTCAAAACCGAGGCCGATGGCCGCATGTTTCCCACCACCGACGACTCGGGCACCGTTGTTGACTGCCTGCTGGGGGAGGCGCGGCGGCTGGGCATCAAGCTTCACACGGGCTGTGCGATCGCCCAGGCTAAGCCCAAAAACAATGGCTTTGACCTGACCATCCGCACTGGGGAAGAGTGGCACTGCCAGCGCCTGCTCTTGGCCACCGGCAGCAGCCCCGGCGGCTATCGGCTGGCCCTCAGCCTGGGCCACGACCTGGTGCCCCCGGTGCCCTCGCTATTCACCTTCAACATCCCTGACCCGGCCCTGCGAGAGCTGGCGGGGGTCTCGGTCGAGACCGTACACCTGAGTTTGGCCCTAGACGATGCCCCCGCCCTCACCCAGAGCGGCCCGCTGCTCGTCACCCACTGGGGTATGAGCGGCCCGGCGGTGCTCAAGCTCTCGGCCTACGGGGCGGTGGGGCTGCACCACCAGCGCTACCGGGCGGCGCTGCTCGTCAACTGGCTGCCCGCCCTCAAGCCAGACCAGGTGCGCCAAAAGCTGCTGGCCCTCAAACAAGACCAGGGCAAGCGCCAGGTGGCGGCGTTTTCGCCCTTTCCAGCGCTGTCGCGGCGGCTGTGGCAGTATCTGGTGCAGCACCGGGTCAACCTGCGCACCGACCTCAACTGGGCCGACTTGTCTAAGGCGCAGCTGCAAGCGCTGGTGAGCGAGCTGACGCGGGGTGACTATGCCGTGGCGGGCAAAGGGGTGTTTAAAGACGAGTTTGTCACCTGCGGCGGCATTCCCCTGCCCGAGGTCAACTTTAAAACCCTGGAGAGCCGCTGCCGCCCAGGCCTATACCTGGCGGGGGAGCTGCTCAACATCGACGGGGTGACGGGCGGGTTTAACTTTCAAAACGCCTGGACTACGGGCTGGCTGGCGGGGCAGGCCATGGCCGCAGCCCTGGCGCAGATAGATTGATCTACTCCTCCAGCAGCAGAGTTTTGGTCATAATCACCATCCACGGCATCTCCTGCGCAGAGGCTGCGCCAACGACCCCGCTCGACGACCGGGGCATAGTTCCCGTGGCGGGAACAGGGATGGGGTCGCTCCAATCGTTGGGGTCGGCGTAGCCAAAGCTGTGGAGAATTTTGATGGTGCGATCGATCCCTTCTAGGCTGCCGTAGAGCATATGGCGCACCCGCTCAACGCGAGGGCGAGGGGCAGCTGGGTTAGACGGCGGCAAGTTAGACGCCCCGTGGTCGTCCGGTTCTAGGTATTGAGACATCGGTTCTGTTTCCTTTTGTGTTGGTGGAAGAAAACAGAACGCGAAAACCCCAGCCACCCGCTGTTGAAGTGCAAACTGGGGTGGCTAGGATACGATGAGCCTAGCCTCGCAATCTGCCTAAGAGATCTGCGGGGTTAGCTGTTCGTAGGTGGTGATGACACCTGCGGACAGCGCCAAGATTTTCGAGTTCTGTGTGGTCACCGTTCTGGTCGAACGGCTTAGCGATAGAGAATACTGGTACAGACGCTCGGCGTCAACCGTATTGAAAACCTGCGTTAGGCGGTTTGACCCGCCCACCGTAGCAGTCATCGAGTAGACTTTTCACCCCTCGCCACCCACCAGTTAAAACGTGGGTATAAATCATGGTTGTCTTTACGTCCCGGTGACCCAGAAGTTCTTGAATCGTCTGTACGGTAGACGTAATGCTTCAACCGCATGGCCTTACGCGCCTGGTTTAACAGCTTTTTCGGCCTCTTCTGGAGGGGGAGATTCATGCGCCATCAGTACACCATGTGACAAACGCTACTTTATAGTCTATAGGTACTAGAGCTAAAATATGTGGAAGGTTTCTGGCTATCCACCCAGATCCGGATAATATACGGAAAGTTTTCAGCGATCTGACGGCTCGCGGTAGATATGCGGAAACTTTCCGCATATCTACCCTCATAGGGGAAATATGTGGAAACTATCTCTCTAATAAGATTGTTATATTACTCAGTCCTCGGTAAAGGCAATCGCCGCAAGGCTGTCTGCTAGGTTTACTTAGGGTTATAAATGAGGTGAAGATTCGGTCTCCCGTCAAGGCAGATACGGTTAATACCAAAGATATGCTAGAGGGTTGGACTAAAGT
>JBBSLR010000388.1:0-3874 GCA_038255045.1 Phormidesmidales cyanobacterium | reverse complement strand
GTTGCTCGCTGCGTTGAGACGAGCTTTGGTCAGCATCGATCCCCCCAATTCTCGCTCCCCAGCTCTCGCTATAGAAGGCTTGTCAATTACCCCCCTTCATAAGGGGGGCAGGGGGGATCTCTAAAGGAATTCGCCCTTGAATTTTAACTTTCTGGGTTGGGGGGCTGCGATCGCGCTCACAAACCGTCACAAAACACAACTTGTTCGCTCCAGGGGCGGTGGGTTACGGCGGGGCAGGGCGAATAGGGTGGTAGCAAGGTTGGGTATCCGCCTAACCCACCCTACAATCATCTGGGGCGGCGATCATGAGTGAGCTGCGTGCCAATCCTGCGCCTGCTGCTGAATGGCGTCTAGTTCTTCTTGATCCATCCTGTCTAGGTTCTTGAGAATAAAGCTCATGCGGCCCTGGGCTTGGAGCTTGTCGCGGTGGCGGTGGAGAAAGTCCCAGTAAAAGAAATTAAACGGGCAGGCATCTTCCCCCGTGCGCTGTTTGGGGTTGTAGCGACAGCCTTTGCAGTAGTCGCTCATTTTGTTCACGTAGTTGGCCGACGAGGCGTAGGGCTGAGAGGCCAGCAGCCCGCCGTCGGCAAACGGGCCCATGCCAATCACGTTGGTCTGCATCACCCAGTCGTAGGCGTCGATAAACACCGCGTGAAACCAGTTTTCTACCGCCTGGGGGGTAAACCCGGCAATCAGCGAAAAGTTGCTGAGAATCATCAGCCGCTGAATGTGGTGGGCATAGCCGGTGCGGTGGATTTGGGCGATCGCCTGGTGCAGACAGTTCATCTCGACCTCGCCCGTCCAGAAAAACTCGGGCAGGGGCTGCTTGTGGTCAAACCAGTTGCGCTGGGCGTAGTCGGCGTCGAAGTGACTGTAGAGACCGCGCATGTACTCGCGCCAGCCCATCACCTGGCGAATGAAGCCCTCCACGCTGTTGAGCGGCAGGTCGCGTTCGGCAAAGGCCTCTTCTGCCCGCTCAATCACCTCCAAGGGATGCAGTAAACCCAGGTTTAAGTAAGGTGACAGCAGCGCGTGCCACATGGTGTCTTCGCCTGTGACCATCGCATCTTGGTAGGGGCCAAAGGTCTCCAGCCGCTCGGCAATGAATACCTCCAGCACTTGCAGCGCCTGGTCGCGGGTGACAGCCCAGTTGAAGGGGGTCGCTTCCCCAAAGGTGGGAATCTCTAGCTTTTCAACCTTGTCGATCACAGCTTGGGTGGTGGCGTCAGGCTCAAACCAGCGGGGGGTGGGGGTGTTGAGCTTGCCCTTGGGGGGCTTGCGGTTGTCTTTGTCAAAGTTCCACTGGCCGCCGACGGGGTCTTTGCCCGCCATCAGCACGTCAAAGCGCTTGCGGCCTTCGCGATAAAAGCTCTCCATCAGCAGGCCCTTGCGCTGGTCGGCCCAGGCGTTGAAGTCGGCGGTGCTCCAGAGAAACAGGTTGTTGTCGAGAATCGTCAGTTCACAGGGCAGATCCAGCCCCTTTAGCCAGGCCGCGAAGGGATGATCCACCGCATCCATGATTCGCAGTTCGGTAATGTTTTCGGCTTTGAGCCAGTCGCGCAGGGCGGTTTCGGTGTCGTCGGTAATGCTGTAGGTAACCGCCCACCCGGCATTCTTTAACTCGTCGGCAAAGTGGCGCATGGCCGACCACACCAGCACCAGCTTTTGCCGGTGATAGGAGCGTTCTTTGGCAAACTCAGTGGATTCTATAAAGAGAACCGGGGCAGTTTGGCCCTTGCAGCTGGCCAGGGCGGACTGACTATGCCACAGCTGATTGCCCAGTACCCAAACCCCGATCGCCATTGCGCTGCATCCTTAAAACCGCCTGCTTTATTGTTACGCAGGTTGCTAATCTTGCAGGGTGGAGGGTCGCCCGGTGAGGCGCTGAAACAATAGCTGAACGCCCAGCAAGCATATCCCCACGGCGGCTAGACCAAAGATTCCGGCCCCTAGAGCGGCCATGCCCACCACTAGGGTGCGCACCGCTGATGAAATATTCGCCACTGCCGGGTTGTCTGATAGCACAGGCCGAGCCGCGAAGTTGGCGGCAATGGAGAGCATCATGCGGTAGGCCAGCATGGCAATGGTGCCCGCCACAAAGGAACCGCTAAAGCACTGAAGGATCTTGGCGGTAGGGGGTAGGGCGCTGGGGGTAGGGTCGTCGGCCATGGGTTTAGGTCATCTATGAAGACGTTATGTCTCTCAGTTTACCTAGGGGCGGTCATGACCACCCCTGCCAAAGGATTTAAAAGGTGGGCATGGCCAGCCCTGTCAAGGTGGCCAAACTATTCCCGAAACGCCTATAGGTTAAGGGACTTCGACCACAACCACCAGGGAGTGAACTCCCTGGCTCATAGCAAAAGTCTGCTAAAGCAGACTGGGGAATTCGGTTCTTAATCCTCTTCAGAGGATTTCGGCTTTGAGCCTTGGACTAGAAGTCCAAGGCTCAGCGGCTAATCCAAGGGATCGATATTAAATCTAGCTACACCTTGACAGGGGTGGGTGGATATTGTCCACCGTGATCGAGGCCCATGCCCAAGCATGCCTATGCTTGGGCAAACGGGTGCTGGATTTTGTGCAGCAGGTCGTAGAACGGCTGCCAGTTGTCGTCGATGGTGATGGGTTCCCAGATGGCTTCAATTTCGGGGCGCAGCAGCACGGTTTGCGGGTTGGTGCCTTTCAGCAATGACGCAACGCCTGCCATCGCCTCTGGAGCCAGGCTTTGTAGACAGCGATGGTAGGTCTGTCGCCAGGTTTTGAGCGGGGCGGCTGCCGCCGGGTCTGAGGCTTGCAGAGTGGTGCTAAAGATCTGGCTGGCATCGTCGCGCCACTCAGCGGAGAACTGCTGGGTGAGGCCCAAAAAGAAATCGTGGTAGCCCACCTCTACAGCAGTGAGCAACTCAATGGTTTGGCTAACGAGGGGGGTGGCCAGGTCATCAGCTAGCGATTCAAAGCCCAATTTGCGGAGCATGCGCTGCTGGTAGTAGGCGGCGTAGCGATCTTTGAAGGGTTCTAGGGCGGCTTCTAGCTCTACCTCGGGCATGATCAGCTTGAGGGGCTTTTGCAGCGCCTTGAGGTTCATCTGGCAGATGATCGGCTGGTTGCCGTAGCTGTAGCGCCCGGCGTAGTCAAAGTAGGCGGCGGTAAAGCGCGGGTCGTAGCCATCCATAAAGGCAAAGGGGCCGTAGTCGAAGCTTTCGCCCGTGATCGACATGTTGTCGGTGTTGAGCACGGCGTGGCAAAAGCCCACCGACATCCACTGGGCGGCAAGGCGGGCGACGCGATCGCACAATTCCCCATAAAAATGTAAATACCGCTCCTGGGCATCGGTAAACAGCCGCGCCTCGGGGTAGTAAATATCGATCACATGCTCTAGCAGCTTGGCGATTAGATCGGGGCGGTTGAGATAGTCCAGCCGCTCAAAGGTGCCAAAGCGAATGTGCGACTGGCTAAAGCGCACCAGCACCGCCGATCGCGTGGGCGAAGGTTCATCCCCGCGCCAGAGCGATTCCCCGGTTTCGACCAGGCTAGCAGCGCGGGAGGTGTTGACCCCCAGGGCGTGGAGCGCCTCTGCCGCCAGCACCTCGCGCACCCCGCCCTTGAGGGTGAGCATGCCGTCGCCGCCGCGCGAGTAGGGGGTGGTGCCAGAGCCCTTGGTGCCAAAGTCGTAGAGGGTGCCATCGGTGCCGCGCACCTGGCCGTAGAGAAAGCCGCGCCCGTCGCCCAAGAAGGGGTTGTATTCGCCAAACTGGTAGCCGTGGTAGCGCAGGGCCAAAAAGGGCTCGCGCCCTTGAAACTTGCCGAAGGCCTCAGTAAAGTCTGCGTCGCTGACGGTGGCGGGGTCGAGGCCAAGCTGCCGCACGATGTCGTCGTT
>JBBSLR010000387.1:0-3882 GCA_038255045.1 Phormidesmidales cyanobacterium | reverse complement strand
TGAGGCGGTGAGTAGAGCAAACAGGCCAAAGCAAACTCCAGCCGCGGCGGTTTTGCCCACCCAGTCCCGCTTCATGGGGGCAAAGGACTGCTCTTTGTTGACCAGCATGATGCCAAACAGGATCAGCACGCTGACGGCACCGACGTACACCAGCACCTGGGCCGCCGCCACAAACCCAGCATTGAGCAAAATGTATAGGCCCGACAGGCTGGTAAACACACCGCCCAGCCAAAATGCCGAGTAGACAATATTCTCAAGCAGCACGACCCCCAGGGCACCCCCCAGGGTCATGGCGGTCAATATGCCAAAGGCAACAAGTTGTACCCCTTCCGCTAGCGTCACAGTGCTGAACTCCTGGTAAACAATCGGTCGATGGGAGCCGTGGTTTTAGCTTAGGCGAATGTACCACGGAACTCCCACGGGCGCATTAAGAGCCACTAGTCTGGGTTTTTGGCTGGGCTCTTGTCTGCGCTTTTAGCTTCGCCTTCGGGCTTGGCCTCGGCCTGATCTTTTGCCTGGGCGGCCTCTAAAATTTCCTGGGGCATTTGGCCAGCCCGACGGGAGTTGGGCGGCAAATCGTGAGGATCCATTACCCCCTTGGGCAGGTAGGCCAGCTCGCGCAGGGGGGTCACCATGGGGTCTTGGGTGACCTTGTAGGGCAAACGACCCAGGGCAACGCTGTCGTAGTTGAGCTCGTGGCGATCATAGACGGCTAGCTCGTACTCTTCGGTCATTGACAGGCAGTTGGTGGGGCAGTACTCCACGCAGTTGCCGCAAAAAATGCAGACCCCAAAGTCAATGCTGTAGTGCTTCAAATTTTTCTTTTTGGTGGCCTTGTCAAACTCCCAATCGACCACGGGCAGGTTGATCGGGCAGACTCGCACACAGACTTCGCAGGAAATGCACTTGTCAAACTCAAAGTGAATGCGACCCCGATACCGCTCAGAGGGAATCAGCTTTTCGTAGGGGTACTGCACCGTAATCGGGCGGCGGCTCATGTGGTCAAAGGTCACAGACAGCCCCTGGCCAATGTATTTGGCCGCCTGCAAGCTTTCTTTGGCGTAGTCGCTGACTTGTTTGAGAAAACCCAGCATGGGGGTTGACCTCCAGAGTTTTACAGGGTGTTGGGGCGGGGGGCGCTGGTTATTACCCTAGTGATGACTACTTAAAGGGTAAAGCAGTATCCCTAGGCTAGCCACCAAAGGCAGCGGGAAAGGTGAGCTTGAGCGCCGCAGTCAGCAGCAGATTGACTAACGCAACCGGCAGCAAAAACTTCCAGCCAAAGTCGAGCAGCTGGTCAATGCGAATGCGGGGCATGGTCCACCGCACCAGCACCGCGATAAACACCAGGGCGTAGGCCTTAAACAGGGTCATCATAATGCCCAGAGAGGCGGTGATCACCTGCAACCAGGGGGTGGTTTCGCTAATGCCTACCAGGCTGGCCAACCAGCTCACCGAAACCGGCGACTCCCAGCCGCCCAGGTAGAGAATGGAGACAATCAGCGCCGACAGCACCAGGTTGACGTAGGAGCCGACGTAGAACAGGCCAAACTTCATGCCGGTGTATTCGGTTTGGTAGCCCGCCACCAGTTCTTCTTCAGCCTCAGGCAGGTCAAAGGGTAGGCGCTCACACTCGGCCAGAGCTGCAATCCAGAAAATCAAGAAACCGGCGGGCTGACGCCAGATGTTCCAGCCCAAAATGCCGTAGCCCGACTGCTGGTTGACAATATCGATGGTGCTGAGGCTGTTGGACATCAGCACCACCGCCAGCACCGCCAGCGCCAGGGGAATCTCGTAGCTGATCGACTGAGCCGCCGCCCGCAGCCCCCCCAGCAGGGAGTATTTATTATTCGAAGAATAGCCCGACATCAGCAGGCCAATGGGAGCAATGCTGGAGAGGGCAATCCAGAGAAAGATGCCGACGCCGAGGTCGGTGATCACCAGATTTTGGCCAAAGGGCACAATCAGGTACGACAAAAATACTGGAATCACCACGATCGCCGGCCCCAGCGTAAACAGGATCGGGTCGGCCTTGGCGGGAGTAATGTCTTCTTTAAAAATTAGCTTGATGCCGTCGGCAGCGGCCTGGAGGGTGCCCAGGGGGCCAGCAAACTCAGGGCCAATGCGCTGCTGGACGGCGGCAGAGACTTTGCGCTCTAGCCACACCGTGACAAAAATGCTCACCGTGGCCCCAATCAGAATTACCACCATAGGCAGCGGTAGCCAGAGCGCTTGAGCTGCCCCGGCGGGTACCCCCAGGTCAGCTAGGGCGTCGACGAAGCTACCCCGTAGGTCAATTCCTTGGTTCATGGGCCAGTCCTTAGCAACGGTAGGGTTAACTCTGGCAAAGAGAAAACCCTTTAGATTCTACAGCTATCTTCCCCAATCCACTGGGGCAGAGGCAGCGGATTCATGGGAAGTTTTGGGGGGTAGGGATTGAGTGGATGAGGGGGTAGGTTATTCCTGAGAGGGGCAGGGGTGGGTGATTCGGGTTCCGGGTTCTGAGCCACTCCTTAAACCTGACCCCCGCCGCCTGACACCCAGCCAAATAAAAGCCCCCCAGCGCAAGCGCCAGAGGGGCAGGAGTTCCTGAAAATCGTCACTGAACCCATAATCTGCGCTGGGGGAGAGAGTGCCCAGAGGGGTCTGACCCATCAGGTGACCCCTCAGGAGGGCAATGAAGCCGCAAATCCTTGCTTATCCCACAGTTGAGGGCGGTTAGCCAGGTCGATGTAGGTTTGGCTGTGGGGGCCAGTGTAGATCTGGGTGGGCCTAAAAATGCGGTTTTCGCCCAGCTGCTCTTTCCAGTGGGCCAGCCAGCCAGCAACGCGAGCGATCGCAAAGATGGGCGTAAACAGATCGGTGGGGATACCCAGCTTGCGGTAGACCAGCCCCGAGTAGAAGTCGACGTTGGGGTAAATGCCCTTAGCCCCGAGCTTTTCAGACACGGCCTGCTCCATTTCTACGGCGATCGCGTAGTACTCGTCTTGGCCAAACTTCTCAAACAGCTGCTCAGCTAGCCCCTGCAAGATAGTAGCGCGGGGGTCTTTGACCTTGTAGACCCGGTGGCCAAAGCCCATGATCTTAGATTTCTCAGCAATGCAGCGCTCCACGTAGGGGCGCACGTTTTCGACCGAGCCGATCTGCTCTAGCATCTCGATCACCTCTTCGTTGGCGCCACCGTGCAGCGGCCCCGCCAGGGTGCCCACCGCCGAGGCCACCACCGCGTAGGGGTCAGTCAGGGTCGAGGCCGTCACCATCGCCGAAAAGGTGGAGGCGTTGATGGTGTGCTCAGCATGTAGGGTCAGGCAAATGTCAAAAATCCGGGCGGACAACGGGTCAGGCTCGCGCTCGTTGAGCATGTAGAGAAAGTTGGCGGCGTAGTCGAGGTCATCCCTGGGCTGCACCGGGTCGTTGCCCTTGCGCATCAGCTGAAACGCCGCCACCATGGTGGGAATTTTGGCCAGCAGCCGCACCACCGCCTGCTGAATATAAATAGGATCGTCTAGGGCACGGCGGGAGTAGAACAGACCCAACGCCGCCGCGCAGGCCTGCAGGGCATCCATCGGGTGGCCGCTCTCGGGGAAGCATTTCATCATGTCGCGGATGCGGTACTTGAGGCGACGGTGGTAGCGAATTTCGTGCTCGAAGGCATCTAGCTCCATTTTGGAGGGCAGCCCGCCCCAAATCAGCAGGTAGGCGGTTTCTAAAAACGTACCGCGCTGGGCCATCTCTTCAATGGAGATGCCGCGATACTCTAAAATGCCCGCCTGGCCATCCACAAAGCTAATGCTCGACTGGGTGGCTGGCACACCCTCTAAACCAGGTCTGTACTCACATGCGGTCATAGACTTATTAGCTCCCGTTCGCTGACCTATGATT
>JBBSLR010000386.1:0-3891 GCA_038255045.1 Phormidesmidales cyanobacterium | reverse complement strand
TATCTCTCTGCAACACCAGGCCAAACTCGCGGCTGTCGGTGCTGGCGGCGGTGTTTAGCCCCTGCAAAAAGCACCTGCCGGTGTCTACATACACCACCCACTTGATCAGCCGTAGCCCCGGCTGATGGGGATGGTGAGCCACCACGAGGTCGCCGGGCTGCGGGGGCTGCTGGCGATAGGCGGCGGGATTGATCAAGACTTCGGTGTCCGCCTCTAGCAGCGGCAGCATAGATGCCCCCACAACGCGAAACCGCCGTCGCTGCCGCAACAGCCAGAGCACCACATCGGTGGGCTGACTATTGCGCAACTGCGACGGCGGGGCGGTGTCGAGAGAATTTTTCACCAGCATCGAGCCAGGGACGGGGCCATGGGAGCAATCAAAGGACAAAAAGGGCATTTAATCCCCTGTTTAACACCCGGACTTACCCCACCGCCTCACCTTCTCCGTCTACATCTAGTACCTCTAGCTGGCGGTGTACCAAGAGACGTCACGGTTCTTGGTGGCCCAGAACATGCCGTGGATTTTTTGCACGGCTTCCATCAGTTCGGTGGCGTGCTGCACGCTCACTTCTACCTTGGTGGCGGAGCAGAGCTTGGCCGCCTTCCAAAAGGTGTCGTGGAGGTCAGGGTACTGCTCTAGGTGAACGGGCTTGAAGTAGTCGGTCCAGAGAATCAGCAGTTCATCTTTGGCGATTTGGGCCTGTTCTTCTTTGATCGCGGTGTAGCGAGCAAAGGTGTTGTGGTACGCCACGGCAGCGGCTTTGTCACCACCGGCGGGCTGTTCTAGATCGACCAGCTTTTTGGTCATCGACACCACCGCCTCAGTCGCCACCCGGGCCGAGGAGGGGTCGTAGACGCCACAGGGGCCGTCGCAGTGGGCGTGGACCTCAGCGGCGGGGAACCATGCCTGGAATTGAGCAATTGCTTGATTGAGCATAATCATCCTAGTAATGAGTAGTGAATGCGTTAAAAACGAAGAATCTTGCTGCGTTAGCCAGGCCCCTCGCCTAGGAGGGTGCCATCTGAAAACATCCTGTTCAGGAGCTCGAACTCGGCCCGTTGGGCTGATCGAAGTAAACCCCTAGTCAGGAATGTTGGAGCATTCTAATTCAGGCTTCACATCCCTATGCCGGGCAGGGGGATAAGCCAAGCCATGGTTCACATTGTTAACGCTATTGAGTCCTTCTGCAACCTCTATCTCGGCGCCTGAGAGCAGATGCGGCCAGCGGGGATCAGGACAAAGGGTGGCGATCGCCCACAATCTGAGTGCATTTGCATGGGTATTGCGGTGTGGGTATTGCCTTTGGGGAATGCTGAACTCATTCATCTATCGCTGGGCTATGGCTTTTTCCTCGATGCGTTTCTGCAGTCGGCTGCTGGGGCTTTGTGCCCTGGGCCTAGGGCTGACGGGCTGCGGCATGCCGCAGCTCGTCAGCCGCTGGATTACCCCCGTAGACCGGTCAACCCTGCCCCCCTGCGTCGATGACGACTGCAACTGTGGCGATTTTGCCAGCCAGCCCCAGGCCCAGGCGGTGCTAGAGGCCTGGGCGGGCGACCCCTACGGCCTCGACGGCGACGGCAACGGCGGGGCCTGCGAACTGCTGCCCGCCGACCGGCCCCCCGCCGACCCACCGGCCCCGCCCTCCAGCAACCCCCACCTGGTGCTGGGCAACCCCAGCCAGGCGGCGATCGCCAACCCCAACAATTACCTGATTCAGCGCAGTCAGTACGCTCTCAGCTACAGCCGCGATCGCAGCGGGCTCAACTGGGCCAGCTGGGCAGTCGATGCCGCCTGGCTCGGTGCGGTGCGCCGCCAAGATGACTTTCGCCCCGACGGTGCCCTGCCCGCCGGGTTTTACCAGGTCACCCCCAACGACTACCGGGGCAGCGGCTACGATCGCGGCCATGTGGTGCCCTCGGGCGATCGCACCAACACCCCGCGCGACAACTCCGCCACCTTTTTGATGACCAACATCATTCCCCAGGCACCCGAAAACAACCGTGGCCCCTGGCGAGAATTGGAAGAATATGGGCGATCGCTGGTCTACCAATACGACCACAGCCTGCATGTCTTCGCCGGAGCCTACGGACACCAGGGGAACGTAGGCAACCGAGCGGTAGCCATACCCGCCCGCCTGTGGAAAATCATTGTGGTCTATGATCGGCTCCCCGACGGCGGCCTAGGTATCGGCAGCGACACCCAGATTATTGCCGTAGACATGCCCAACATCAGCTGGGTAGACCCCGACTGGCGACGCTACCAAACCTCGATCGAGCGCATCGAGGTCGCCACCGGCTACACCTTTCTTGAGAATCTCCCGCCAGACCTGCAGGCCCACCTCAAAGGGGAGCATAGCGCTGATCGTTAAAGAGCTGGCGCTACAACATTCCAGAGTGAGTGGTTAGGGCCTATAATACTAGGCAGATAAAGTAACATTTGTTTTTATGGAGTCAAGTTCGCTGTTTAAGTTAGCTACTGGTGTGGTTCTAGGCCTGTCAAATTTTATTTTAAAGCCGTCTGAGCACAGCCAATTTGCCCCAGGCAGTGCTCAGAAAACTCAATAGCCTACAAAAATATCTGCTTAGAGTGGACAAAGCTGGCCCATTGACCGATTTTGGTAATAATTGAGCGATTGGTGGCTGCCTCACTAGCCTGAGGGAACTCGGCATCAGAGGTAATGTATTGCACATCGCCCCAGGCCGAAAACCTGGGTCTATGACCCATTTCTAAGTTAATTGCTGCCAACAAGTCTGCTCCATAACCCTGATCTAGATCCAGAAGTGGATTTCTAACTGCGGGAAAACTATAGATGCCGAGCCAGACTTGGCATCTATAGACTAAGCCCTAGATTTTTTGGAGAGAACCCGCTAAGATCTTAGACTTGTCACTTTTATATATGAGCGGTATGTGAGTGATCGCAAAATCGGCTACAAAACTAGCCTTGGTTGACTTGCCAGTGTTAGCTATCTCTCGCTTAAGATATTTACCCTGGTCTGAACGCTAGCTAACATCTACATCGATTATAGATAAACTGCCTAAACTGTTCGCTTAATTGCTTTATAAAGTCTTTCTTTTATGTCAAATAAATACGGCCCCAAGCGTCTATCAATATTTGTAGACGGCAACAATATGTTTTATGCCCAGCAAAAAAATGGCTGGTTTTTTGACCCCAAACGAGTGCTTGAATATTTTCTCAGTCTGGATGGCGGCACCACCTTAGTCAACGCCTTTTGGTACACAGGTCTAAAAGATCCTCAGGATCAGCGGGGCTTTCGGGACGCTCTAATTAGCCTGGGCTATACTGTCCGCACCAAGATTCTCAAGGAATATTATGACGATACCTCTGGGCGATACTCGCAGAAGGCCAATCTAGACATCGAAATCGCTATCGACATGTTTAATACCGTCGATCAGTACGACGAGGTGGTCTTGTTTAGCGGCGACGGTGATTTTGAACGAGCTATTGAGCTATTGCGCTCTAAAAACACCCACATCACCGTAGTTTCCACAGAAGGCATGATCGCCCGCGAACTGCGCAATGCCACCGATCGCTACATCGACCTCAACAGCGTCCGCAAATACATTGAAAAAGACTAGACGTCTATGGGAGGGCAGGGCGATCGCCTCTCGTAGGCGCTGTTGCTAACGCTGGGATAGGCCGACGCTGCTATACTTGTTGACTGTATTGCCGATGTGGCTCAGTGGTAGAGCACTCGATTCGTAATCGAGCGGTCGCGGGTTCAAATCCCGCCATCGGCTTCCAGTAAACATGGGCGTTTCGCCCATCCAGCAAGGGTTTTAGGGTTCATGGCTCGACCAGGACTAAAATTGTGTTGGGCATTTTTAGGGGTAATTAGGCAGGTTTAACACCCAGATTGAGATAAGGATTG
>JBBSLR010000385.1:0-3894 GCA_038255045.1 Phormidesmidales cyanobacterium | reverse complement strand
GGCACTTCGGGCACCATCGAGTGCCTGGCCGCCCAGGTGGCTACTGAGCGGCTGGGGCTGGTGCCCGACCCCCTCAACGGCTTTCAGATCAGCTACGAAGAAATTTCTCGCCTGGTGGAAAAGCTGCGGCAGTCGACCGCCGCAGAGCGGCTGGGAATGCCCGAGATGTCGCCCCGGCGGGCCGAGATTATTGTGGCGGGGGCGGTCATTCTCCACGAGGCGATGGGGCTGCTCAAGGCCGACAGCATCACCATTTGCGAGCGCGCCCTGCGGGAGGGGGTCGTCGTCGACTGGATGCTCAGCCACGGTCTGATCGAAGACCGGATGCAGTTTCAGAAATCGGTGCGCCAGCGCAATGTGCTCAAAACCGCCAAAAAATATAAGGTGCACCTCGATCGCTCTCAGCGGGTGGCCCATTTCGCCATGGATCTATTTGATCAAACCCGCGACAGTCTCCACACCTGGAGCAACTTAGAGAAAGAACTGCTCTGGGCCGCTGCCATTCTCCACAACAGCGGTCATTTTATTAGCCACTCGTCGCACCACAAACATTCCTATTATTTGATTCGCCACGGCGAGCTGCTGGGCTATACCGAAACCGAGCTAGAGGTAATCGCCAATATCGCCCGCTACCACCGCAAGAGCGCCCCGAAGAAAAAGCACCACAACTACAGCAATCTGCCCACCCGCTACCACCAGCAGCTGGCCACCCACCTCAGCGCCCTGCTGCGGCTGGCGGTGGCCCTCGACCGGCGCGGCATTGGCGCGGTCAAAAGCATTCACTGCAACTTTGACACCGATGCCCACGTGCTGCACATGGACGTTAAAGCGGCCCAACCCGGTGACGACTGTGCCTCGGAGCTGTGGAATCTAGACTATAAAAAAGAATATTTTGAGCAGGTATTTGAGGTGAAGCTAGCAGCTCGGCTGGCAACCTAATGATGAAATCGGTCTACCGCCCTGCCTCCTAAGCTGCAAGGGTATTCCTATTAAGATGGCCCAGACCGCAGGTTGGCATCGCCAGGCCGCTGAGCCTAGGACTGAAAGCCCCAGGCTCCAAGCAGAAATCCTCTGGCGAGGGTTGGGGGCCGACTACCCCAGTCTGCTTTAGCAGACTTGAGCGATCAGCCAGGGAGTTCACTCCCTAGTGGTCGTAGCCGAAGACCGGCAAATCACCACCGTTCTGGAGATTTTGCTGTATTCGACAGCCGCCTCAGCAGGGGTAGATGCAAGGGTAAGGCAAACTCCAGGTTTCAATCTGGACGAGATTTACCTAGCTTCTCCCGCTCCAAGCGGGATAATGCTCTAGGCGCGCTTAACGAAATTCATGATTAGAGAGATCACGAAGATGGCCAGGAAAATGTAGAACAAAATTTGGGCAATGCCTGCGGCACCTGCAGCTACGCCACTAAAGCCAAAGAAGGCGGCAATAATAGCTACAACCAGAAAAATCAACGCGTAACGAAGCATGGGGGTTCTCCTAAGGGGGATGGGGAATGCGGTCAGCGGTCTAGCTAAGACGGTTCCAACTAAATAACTCATACTTATACGGGGGTCAACCGCAATCGACCCAACGGGCCAGGTTCGCATCCCTAGCAAGAATATCTTTAGGTGGATTACCCTAACAGAACCACGCTATTTGCTAACGAAATTATTATCGAGATTTGAATCCTCTGGCACATCTTCCCCACGGCCGTAATTCTCCCTAGTTAAAAACCTGTCATCTATGCCTCAGAGGGGATGTGCTGATCTGGAAAATTTTGTTCGCAGACTCTGGTCCCGCATTTCATCCGCAGATTTAGCGCGACTGAAAGTTGTTTTGCACCATCTGACCTCTGCTGCCTTTGGCGGCTCGATCTAACTCCTCTAATTCGCCAGCGTCGAGCCGCCAGCCTAGGGCGGCGGTGTTTTGCTCGGCCTGGGCCAGGGTTTTGGCCCCCGGTATGGGGATGGTGCCTTTGCAGAGACACCAGTTGAGCGCCACCTGGGCTGAGGTTTTTTGGCGATGGGCGGCGATCGCCCCCACCACCTCCAGCAGCGGCTGAATCTTGGGCAGCAGCTGGCGAAACAAAAGGCCCCGCACCCCCGCGGGATACGGCCCCTTGACAGAGTATTTCCCGGTCAGCAGCCCCAGGGCCAGGGGGCTGTAGGCAATCAGTCGAATGCCCAGCTGATCGCAGAGATCCTTTAGACCCAGCTCGGTCACTGGGTAGGTCGACAGCAGCGAATACTGCACTTGCAGGGTGGCGATCGCCAGCCCCCGCTCCTGAAACCGCTGGTGGGCCAGCTTTAGCCGTTTGGGGCCAAAGTTTGACAGGCCAATGGCCCGCGCCTGGCCCTGCTCCACCAGATCCATGAGTCCGTTGAGAAAGGGGCCTTCTTGCCAGGGGGCATAGTTGGCCGTCGACCAGTGCATCTGGGCCAGGTCGATCGGGCGACCCAGGCGCTGAACTGAGGCTTTTCCCGCCTTGACCACCGAGCCTGGGGTCAGCCGCCAGGGGTAGGCCGCCAGCTTGGTGGCCAGGCAGAGCTGGTCTCGATTTGGCCCCTGATAATTCTTTGCGAACTGCCCCAGCAGTAATTCACTGCGGCCATTGAGCCGCCCGGTACCGGAGGAGTCGCCGCTGTCAAACAGGGTGACGCCGTGGCTGAGGCAGTGGTCAAACACCCGCTGCAGTTCGCTATCCATAGCTGGGTCGTAGCCCCACAGCAGCCGGTTGCCCCAGGCCCAGGTGCCGCAGCCCATCTCGGGCAGGGCCAGGGGCGATTGAGAATGGGTGGCGGGGGTGGTCATGGGAGAGCCAAGGCAAAGGGCATCCCTATTATTCCAGGCTGGGCAGCCCCGGCTCTAGTCGTTCGAGCAATGCGGGGGGCAGATCTCGCACCCGGTGCAGGCGAAAGGGTGCGGCGCTGACGGCCTCCACCTAGGCCGAGTCTACAGCCCCAGCGACAGCTGGCCCGGGGCGGGCAATGCGCCCCCGCCGGCTAGGTCTACGCCTTCGTGGTGCAGCAGCCACTGTTTGCGCCCCAGACCGCCCGCGTAGCCGGTGAGCTGGCCCTTGGCCCCGACGACGCGGTGGCAGGGCAGGGCGATCGCCACCGGATTTAGCGAGTTGGCCATGCCCACCGCCCGACAGGCCGTGGGTTTGCCCAGCTTAGCGGCCAACTCTGCGTAGGAGGCCACCGTGCCAGCGGGGATCTGGCGCAGCCCTAGCCACACCTGCTGCTGAAACGCGGTGCCCCCTGGGTTGACGGGCGTCTGCTCGAAACTGTACAGGTCGCCCGCTAGATAGGCCCTGAGGCGATCGCTAAAGCCCTGGGGGTTAGCGCAGGGGGTGAGGGTTACGGCCACGAACCGCTTTTTGAGCAGCGTCAGCAGGCGAGCCTCGTAGTCGGCAAAGTCGAGGGCGCAGATCGATCCGCCATCTGACACCAGCAGCAGGTCGCCGATCGCCGAGGGCAGCCTATCAATATAGAGTTCGGTGGTCGCAGATATAGCCATCGCCATTATGGTTAGAACAGTTCAAGGTTTCTATACCTTCGCAAGCTCCATTAGCTATGCATTCAGGTACTGGGGTCAGTGTAGCGATCTATCCAGGGGTATATAGAATGTCTTAACCGTGCTGGCGATGGCTACATGCCCGGTTCACATCTCTATCTGGCGGCCAGTTTCGGCGGCCAGGGAAATAGCCTCCATAATTTTGACCAAGTCAGTGGCCATCGACCCCGATGACACCGGGGAGGGGGTGTTGCTGGCAACGCAGTCTAAAAAGTGGGCGCACATTTGCTTGAGCGGCTCTGTGGCGGCAACGGCCAATTCTTCCACCTGGGGGCCATTGGGTACAAACGGGGCTGTTTGGGTCTGAAATTGCCCTCGATGAAGGGTCAGGGGGG
>JBBSLR010000384.1:0-3903 GCA_038255045.1 Phormidesmidales cyanobacterium | reverse complement strand
GGCGATCGCCCAGCCAAGTCGCCATGATCTTGGCTTCGTCCAGCGTCCAGCCGCCGTTGGCGTCGATGCTGAGGCTGACCTCTGGGGGAAGGTGATTGTACAAGGCCTGACACATGGCGTGGTCGGCCTCGATGCCCTGGGGGCTGCCGAGTTTGATCTTAAGGGCGCGGGCGGAGGTCTGCTGTAGCCAATCCTGCGAGCGCGCCCTAGCCGCCTCCGGGGATGAAATACCTACGGTGACTGAGGTGGGCTGGATGCGGTCTAAATCTAGCCCCAGCAGTCGCCAGATTGGTTGGCCGGTGGCTTTACCGCACCAGTCCCACAGGGCGACATCAAGGGCGGCGCGGGTGGCGGAGTGGAGGGATATATTGGCGATCGCCGCTGCAATGGCCTGGCGATCAAGGGGATGGTAAGGCTCCAGCGCTATCTGCACCAGATCTACATCTGCCATCAGCATCTGCAACGTCTGTCGGTGGGTACCAATGGAGAAGGGAGCCGCTTCACCCCAGCCTTCGATGCCCTCGGCGCTGAGCCTGAACCAGAGGTTGGTGGACTGGGCCGTGGTGCCGCGGCTGATGGTGAGCGGTACGCGCTTGTGGACGGTAAAGGGCTGACAGGAAAGCTGCATGGTGGGCGGCGAAATTGGTTTTGGGGGGTCTGGCTTTGGGGTTCTGGCTACCCCTGCTAAGGTGGCTGTCGAATACAGCAAAATCTCCAGAACGGTGATGATTTGCCGGTCTTCGGCTACGACCACCAGGGAGTGAACTCCCTGGCTGATCGCTCAAGTCTGCTAAAGCAGACTGGGGTAGTCGGCCCCCAATCCTCTTCAGAGGATTTCTGCTTGGAGCCTGGGACTTTCAGTCCTAGGCTCAGCGGCCAATCTGGCGATCCCGATCTGCGGTCTGGGGCTACCTTAACGGGGGTAGGGTTCTGGCTTTAGGGTTCTGCTAGAAAAATAGGGATTCTGAGAGGCTCTACCCCTGGGCTTGCATCCAAACTGGGGCATCTGCCGTACCGTTTGTAAGTCTCTGGTTTAGGAGACCTTTAGCAATTTGTTAGATGGAGTCACCATGTTTACTCAATGGAAAAAACTGCGCACTAGCGTCATCGCCCTGGCTACCTGCCTGTCTATAGTTCTACTGTCTTCGCCGCTAGTGGGCCAGGTATTTGCCCAGTTGCCCACCGTCGCCCCGGCCGGTTTGACGGCGGCGGCCTATGGCAATGATTTTAGGATAGGTGAGCAAATCGATGCCAATTTGGCGGCGGCTACGGCCCCATTGCTGGCCCAGGGGGCTAGCAGTGGCCCGGTAGTGACCTATATTGCCATGCTCAACGGCGAGAGTGTGGTGCCCGGCTCACCTCGCACTGACGCTCGCGGCGTGGTGGGCGCAGCGCTGTCGGGTAACCGGCTGGTGGTGCGCGGCAGCTTTCGGCAGCTGACCAGCGCCCCCCGCAACTATGCCACCGATCCGCTCGATCCGCCCAACCCCAGCATCACCTCGGCGTTTCACGTCCACCGGGGCAGCCCTAGCGAAAACGGGCCTTTCCAGTACGCGCTGGCTGTCACCCTAGACGCTAGCGGGCGGGGCGGCAGCGCCACGGGCGATTACACCCTCACCCCTGAGCAGCTTCAGGCGCTGCAAAACGGCACGCTGTATGTTGACTTCCACACCACCCGCTACCGGGCTGGTGAGCTGCGCGGCATTCTGCTTCCTGGCTAGGGATTCGGAAGGGTTTTAGCTCTGTCGAGTAAAGGCCCGATTGAGCAGACGTTAACCATCAACGCCTGCTCAACCGGGTCGCCATAGACACAAATCATGGCATTGTATAAAGCAATGACTGCGGTAAAATTCTTACCCCGACCAGCGGCCCTGAACAGCGGGCCTAGGCAGCGGTTCAGGGCCGCGACTATGACGGGTCTAGTGTCTAAGCATCCGGCAGCTATGGACTTTGAAAAATTGACCCCGACCGAGGCCGGAGCACCCACAGATCCAGATCTATGGCTGGCTCTGAGAGCGGGGCAAAACTACGCCCTGGGTAGCCTGTATGATCGCCACGGCGGGCTGGTATATGGCATAGCGCTTAAGGTGTTGGCCCATACTCAGGAAGCCGAAGACCTGACCCAGGATATTTTTGTAAAGCTGGCCCACTCAACGGCCTACGACCCTCAGCGCGGCTCTTTTCGCACATTTCTGGCGATTTTGACGCGATCGCGCGCCATTGACCGACTGCGATCGCGTCAGGTAGCTAGAGCCTCCGTAGAGCGGCTTCAGGCGACCCACCTGTCCCCCCCAGCCTCCAGCCCCGCTGAGGCTTTGTCCCAAGCAGAGCGCAGCCAAGAGATCCAGGCGGCGCTGGCCCAGCTCTCGGACAGCCAGCAGCAAATTTTACGCTTGGCATACTACGAAGGGCTGTCTCAATCTACCATCGCCGAGCAGCTCGATACGCCGCTGGGCACCGTCAAAACTCATTCTCGTCGGGGCTTGCTCAAGCTGCGGCAAATTCTTCAAGCTCGCTGGGGTAACTAGCACTATGACCGGGTCCATTTCAACTGGGTCTATTTCACCAGAACAACGGCAAGACCTATTGGCGGGCTACGTGCTCTACGACCTCAGCCCAGAGGAGTCGGTGGCTCTCGCCGCCGAACTGGCGGCCAACCCCGACCTCAGGAATACCATCGATCAGCTGCAGCAAGCGCTAGAGGTCGCCTATGACAGCGCAGCTGTCAGCGCTCCGGCCAACCTGCGAGATGCAGTGATACAGACCACCACTGCTGTAGAGTCAGTCACATCTAGAAATATCGTGGCGCAGCCAGGGCGTCAGCGATCGCCTGTGCTGCGGCCTCGCCGCTGGGATTGTCTTTTGGGGGCGGCGGCGGCGGCGCTGATTGCGGGCCTGGGTGTTAGTAACCTGGTGCTTTGGCGAGCCTTCCAGCTAGAGCGGGCGGGCGGAGCCGAAACCCTAACCATTGCCCTCGGTTCTCCAGATGACCCGACGCCGGGGCAGGCTCAGGTGGTGATCAACCCCGACACCCTGATGGGTTCGCTCACCGTAGACAATTTGCCCCCCCTAGAGCCGGGCGCTGTCTACGTGCTGTGGACGGTGGTTGACCCCAGTACCCCAGCCACCCTAGACGACAAAAACGCCATTCTCACCACTGTGTTTACCGTGGATGAGCAGGGTGATGGGACGCAGCTGATCGATCTGCCGCCGGTATACCGCCGCGATCGCCGCTCGGTGCGGGCGGTGGCCATCACCCAAGAAAGCGCCGCCGCCCCCCAGGAACACCTGTCTGCGCCGATTTTGATTCAGCCCCTATGAGCAGGAGAGCTTCTACGGGTTGAGACGCAGCGGCTAGCGGGATACCCATTGGCAGGATAATAAAGCCAGATTCCCTAGAGGTGTATGTTGGCTCCATCGGTTCTGCCCGACACCGCGTTTATTGACCCCCAGGGTGGCAATCGAGCTGCCGTTGAGGCCGTGTTTCAGCGGGTGGCGGCGCAGGTTCTCGACTACCTGGCCGCAGCCGGCCGCCAGGGGCCGCTGCCTGAGGTCAAAGATATTCATTTTCAAGGCATTCCTGAGCAGCCGACGGCGATCGCTCCCCTACTGGAGTCACTGGGTGAGCTGATGGCCCAGTCGATGAACCCGGCCCACCCCGGCTATATGGGGCATATGGATCCGCTGCCTGCAACGGCTTCGATTGTGGGCGACTGGGTAGCGGCGGCGCTCAACAACAACATGCTGAGTGTGGAGATGTCTCCGGCCCTGTCGCGGCTAGAGCCGCTGCTGCTGGCCGACCTGGCCCAGCTCTTTGGCCTGGGCGAAAAATCTGGGGGACTGCTGACCAGCGGCGGCAGCCTGGCCAACTTGCAGGCGCTGACCGTGGCCCGCAACGTCAAG
>JBBSLR010000383.1:0-3905 GCA_038255045.1 Phormidesmidales cyanobacterium | reverse complement strand
TTTCCAGTTGGGATGACCTAGTGGGATGACCTGGTGGGATGATAGGTTGAGATTTGGATTTAAGTGATCCAGATCTTTAATTACCTCGCTCAACCCGCTATGGCCACCAGCTACACCGTTGAAGTGCATCACCAGGGCACGACTCAGACCATCACCGTTCCCGCAGACCAGACCATTTTGGCGGCGGCCCACGCAGTGGGGCTAGATCTGCCCACCTCCTGTGGGGCGGGGGTTTGCACCACCTGCGCCGCCCTGGTGCTAGAGGGAGAAGTGGAGCAGGGCGATGGAATGGGGGTGAGCACCGAGCTTCAGGCCGAAGGCTACGCGCTGCTGTGCGTAGCCTATCCTCGATCAGACCTGAAGATTGAGACCGAGAAGGAAGACATTGTTTACCAAAAACAGTTCGGCCAAGGGTAATTTGTCTTTTGTAGCTCGTCTTTTGTACTGGGCGAGGTCATGACTCTAGCGACTCACTTCATCACCATAGATATCAGCCTGGGCGCAGCTGGAGAAGACCTGGTGGCTGAGATCGAAGCGGCCTTGGCTGAGCGGGGTGAACCGCTGCGCTGGGCAATAACCCAGGTGAATGCCGCTACCCAAACCGCCACTGTGGAAGCCGTGGTTACTACTCTTTCTTAGGCCCAGCCATGAACCACGCTGCCGCTGGTCGTCGTCCCTACTGTGCGGTGCTGGTGGTGCCCACGGGCATTGGCGCAGCGATCGGCGGCTACGCGGGCGATGCCCTGCCGGTGGCGCGGGCCATGGCCTCGGTGGTCGACACCCTGATCACCCACCCCAACGTGATGAACGGGGCGCAGCTCTACTGGCCCATGGCCAACGCCCACTACGTCGAGGGCTACGGGCTAGACCAGTTTGCAGCCGGGCGCTGGGGTCTGCGCCCGGTGCACCGCAACCGCATTGGCCTGGTGCTCGATGCCGCCATTGAAGCTGATCTGCGCTGGCGACACCTCCAGGCGGCGGATGCGGCCCGCGCCACCCTGGGGCTAGATTTGATCGATTACGTCGTCACCGACGCGCCCCTGGGGGTGGAGCTGCGCAGTGCGGCCTCGGGGGCGACCTGGGGGACGATTCAGCGGCCCGACAGTTTGCTGCGAGCGGCGGAGCGGGCGATCGCCGCCGGGGCCAACGCCATAGCCGTGGTGGCCCGCTTCCCCGAAGACACCGATGCCGAGGCCCTACAGGTGCTGCAAGACTATCGCCAGGGCCAGGGAGTCGACCCCCTAGCGGGGGCCGAGGCGGTGATTAGTCACCTGGTGGTGCGCCAGCTGCGGCTGCCCTGCGCCCACGCCCCGGCTCTCAGCCCGCTGCCGCTCGACAGCTCGATTTCGCCCAAGGCTGCCGCCGAAGAGCTGGGCTACACCTTTTTGCCCTGCGTGCTGGCGGGGCTGAGCCGCGCCCCCCAGTTTGTCGTTGAGCCGACGTTAGCAGGAGCGGGCGCTACGCTCTGGGCCGACCAGGTAGATGCCATTGTGGTGCCCGCCAGCGCCTGCGGCGGCAGCGCATTGCTCAGTTTGGGGCGGCGGGCGCTGGCGATCGCCGTTGATGCCAACCCCACCGCCCTGGCCGTCAGCCCAGAGTCTCTCGGGATTCCGGCGGTGCGGGTGGCGTCGTACCTGGAGGCGGTGGGGCTGCTGGCGGCCCACCGAGCTGGGGTTCACCCCCAGGCGTTGACCGCTCAAATGCCTCAGATTAAAGGGCTGCCCGCCCAGGTTCATCCCCAGATTAATCCTTTAGGCAGATAGAAACGGCTTCTCAAATTTTTACACTTAGCTTTATCAAGGGGTTGACCAGGCAAGCGGTTAATTGGACCAATGGCCCTACGGCCAACCCGCGCCCGATTCACGCCAAACTCACGACGGATGGACGAGACTGTAGATTGCTCGTGACCGGATTGACCTGTAGATATCAAAGGCTGGCATCAACGATGACGCCAGCTTTTGATACTGCCAATTCCAGTCGGTGGCTGAGACTGCGTTGCGCGGGTCTCCGCTGTTGTTAAAGGAGCATGTGATGAAAAAGCGACAGGTGAATGTTCTACTCGTCGAAGATGACGAGGTGGACGTGATGAACGTTCAGCGAGCCTTTAAGCGCCACCGCATCGACAACCCTCTGTACGTGGCCCACAACGGCCTAGACGCGCTCAATATGCTGCGGGGCAATGATTCTACCGCTGTGCCAGAGCACCGCCGACTGGTCTTGCTCGACATCAACATGCCCAGGATGAACGGGCTAGAATTTTTGCAGGAGCTGCGTCAAGACGAATCGCTCAAGTCGACCCCGGTCGTCGTGCTCACCACCTCCGATGCTGATCGAGATCGCCTTGAGGCTTACCGGCTGAACGTAGCAGGCTATATTCTTAAGCCAGTTACCTTTGCCATCTTCGCCGAGGTAATGGCAGCCTTAAATCAATACTGGGCGCTGTGTGAAATTCCCTAGACAGGCTCAGTGGCAGCCGCTGTGGATCAGGGGATCAGGGGCTGAGCACATGGGTAAAGCGTTAGAACTGTTGCTGGTCGATGACGATGCGGTAGATCGCATGGCCATTCGCCGTGCCCTAGACCGCGCTGATCTGGCGGTGCAGGTGACTGAGGTAACCAGCGCCGAGCAGGCCATTGCCCAGCTTGGCAGTCACGCCTACGACTGCGTGTTTTTAGACTATCGGCTGCCTGAGCAAGACGGGTTGTCTCTAATTCGTCAGCTGCGGGCCCAGGGCGTCACCCTGCCGCTGGTGGTGCTGACCGGCCAGGGCGATGAGCAGATCGCGGTCGAGCTGATGAAGGCTGGGGCCAGCGACTACCTGGTGAAGACGCGGGTATCACCCGATCGCCTGGCGCTGCTGCTGCGCAATGCGCTGCGGGTGCAGGAGGCCGAGCAGCGAGAATCTACCGCCCTGGCCCAGCTGCAGCAAACTAACCTGCTGCTAACCCAGCAAAACGAAGAACTTGAGCGCCAGCGCTGCTACATCGAAGACCAAAATCTTAAGCTGCTCTCAGCCTATCGGGTCAAGTCTGAGTTTTTGGCCACCATGTCCCACGAGTTGAGAACTCCCCTGAACGCGATTTTGGGTTTCTCACAGATTCTCGACAGCCAGTCTAAGGGGCCACTGACCTCCCAACAGGCTGAGATGGTGAAGCGCATTTTTACCAACGGCAGAAATTTGCTCAACCTGGTCAACGACATTCTTGACCTGTCAAAGCTAGAGGCCCAGCGGCTGTCGCTCAACCCCACCCCGGTGCATTTGCACCGGCTGGTGCAGGCCACGCTGTCAGATCTGCGATCGCTGGCCGACGACAAAACCCTCACCCTCGAAAGCCGGTTGAGCCTGTCTGACCCAGTGGTGACGGGCGACGAGCATCGCCTGCGCCAAGTGCTGACCAACCTAGTGTCTAACGCCATCAAATTTACCGATCGCGGCCAGGTAAACATCACCCTGAGCGAAACCGCCCCCGACCAAATCACCCTAACCGTTGCCGACACCGGCATTGGCATTGCCGCAGACCAGCTCCCCCACATTTTTGAAGCCTTTCGCCAGGTCGACCAAACCATTCGCCGCCAGCGCTCCGGTACCGGGCTGGGGCTGGCGATCGTGCAATCGTTGGTCACCATTATGGGCGGCACCGTCGCCGTCGAGAGTCAGGTGGGGCAGGGCACCACCTTTACCGTCATCCTGCCCCGCCATCTGCCACCTGGGCCGTCGGAGGGCCAGCTGGGGTAGCGACCCAGCCGGGGGCAGGCGATGGCTCACCTGCGCCCCATCGGCATGAGGCCCGGTCTTTGGCCATGACTTCGACGCCGAGCAAATTTGGCCACTGTTTTGACGGCCAACGTGGGACAATGGAAACCGCCAATTTTGGGGAGAACGCCTGTGAAAGCTCTTGTGGTCG
>JBBSLR010000382.1:0-3912 GCA_038255045.1 Phormidesmidales cyanobacterium | reverse complement strand
GGGGTGTCCCCGTCAGGGGACATGGGCTTTTAGCCCGGCCATTTCAATGCCGGGATTGGGGGAGGGACGGTTGGCTGGTTCATGGCGCAGACCGCCCAGGAATGGAATTCCAGGGCTAAAAGCGGAAGTCCTCTGAAGAGGACTGGGGGATTGGGTCGAGGGTTGTCCCCTTCAGGGGACATGGGCTTTTAGCCCGGCCATTTTAATGCCGGGATCGGGGGATGGGCCATGATCGGCTTACGCTATTTTGGCAGTTTGTATTGGCCCACAATGCGTTTGGCGAACTCGGGCACGTGGGCGGCCAGCTTTTGCGGGTAGTTGCGCTTGACGTACAGATAGTTGCGGGTGAAGTGAGAGTCGATGGAAAAGCGGGCGTACTCTAGCCCCTTGGGGCCAATGCGCTCGATCACCACGCCCATGAGCTTGGCGGCCCACATGGGCAGAGTGACGGCCTTGTCGTAGGCGGGGATGCTCTGCTGCACGGCGGCTTTGCGATCGCCCTCAGAGGCCACCGGCTGGGTGTCGAGCTGATCGATCACGGTGTCGAGCATGGCCTGGCCGCGATCGTTGCGCACGACGATCCACTGCCAGCCAAAGGGGGCACCCATGTAGCCCACCACCAGATCGGCCAAGCCATTCACATAGTCAAAACAGCTCATGCAGGAGGGGGCAAACACATCCTTGAGCTGGTTGGTTTTGAGGCCAAAGAAGGGCACGGTTTCGGTGGAGCCGTCGGAGTGCTTGAAGTGGACGCGAAAGTCTTGCATGAACTCGTAGTGCACCACGGTGTCGGGCGATCGGCTGGTGGTTTCGAGAAACTTTTGCAGGCCCGCCCGGCTGACGTTATCGACGCAGGGGGTGCCCAGTACGTAGAGCTGCTCTAGGCCGAGCTGCTTTTCAATCGCCCGCAGCGCCTGAATCTGACAGCCGACGCCAATTACCAGCAGCCGCTTCATGCCCGACTGCTCGACCTGCTCTAGCACCGAGAGGTTGGGCGACAGGGTGGGCTTGTTGACCCGCGCCGCAAGAATTTCGGCGGGGGTGGTGGCGAGAACGGGCTGGGGCTGAAAGCGATCGCTCTCGCTATTTTGCACGCACACCACCCCTTCGACTAGGCCCCGGTTGAGCATTTCGATGGCGATCGTGCTGACGATGCCCGTCCACTGGGCACCCTCTATGGGCTGCTGCTTGCGGGCAGCCATCATGTCTTGGTGTACGCCAAAGTAGACCTCGTCGTCGGCCTCTAGGTCGCGGCTGCGGCCGTGGGTTTGGTCTTCGAGGGCAGGAAACTGCTGGTTGAGAAAGGCGCAGGCTTCTTTGACGTAGTGGATGTAGTAGGTGTCGCAAAAGCCGCACTCGCTACAGAGTTCTTTGGCGGGGCGGGTGGCCCCTGGGCGCAGGGCTTTGGCTTTGTGGTGGGGAGGCGGGGCCAGGGTCATGGGTGCGGCGGCGGGTGCTTAGTTGACGACTGTTTTGCCCAGTCCAGCTCAGGATCTGGACGAGGTTTATTCACCATACCGTACGGGTTTGGGGCAGTTGCTGCGATCGGCCCAATTGTTACGAAATATAGCGATCGCCCCTGGGCTTGGGGCTGCCTGGGGCTGCCTGGGGCTGGGGTGGGAGGGGCAGTCTGGGGCGGCGATCGCGTCAAACTGCCTGCTAAATCTCGAATCTATGCCAATAATGGGGATACATCCCTGGGTAAACCCGTACTGACTGGCCGCAGCCGCCCTCGTTCCCCTAGGGCGAAAATCCTTCCTCGCCACCGATTGCAGGTTAAATGGTAGATAGGCATAAGTAAAAACTATGCCTCTGCGTTCCTGGGTTTACCGCTGTGATGATCTGCTGCCTCAACCCCCACTGCACCCAGCCCAATCACGCCACCCAGGCCGCCGTCTGCCCCACCTGCGGCAGCGCCCTGGAGCGCCGCCTGCGGGGGCGCTATCGCCCCCTAAAGCTGATGGGTCGCGGCGGGTTTGGGCGCACCTACTTTGCCCTCGATGCCGATCGCCTCAACAGCCGCTGTGTGATCAAGCAGTTTGCCCCCCAGACCCAGGGCACTAAGGCATTTCTGAAGGCGGTGCAGCTGTTTGAGCAGGAGGCGGTGCGGCTCCACGAGCTGGGCGAGAACCCGCAGATTCCCACCCTGCTGGCCTACTTTGAACAAAATAAGTATCTCTACCTGGTGCAGCAGATGGTGCAGGGGCGCACCCTGCACCAGGAGATTGCAGCCCAGGCGGCCTATGGCGAGGGCAGCATTCGCCAGCTGCTCGAAGACCTGCTGCCGGTGCTGCGTTTCATCCACGACCACGGGGTGATTCACCGAGACATTACCCCGTCGAACATTATGCGCCGCAAGGTTGACCAAAAGCCTGTGCTGATCGATTTTGGCGTCGCGAAGCAGTTTAGCGAAGCCATTCGCTACGAGCCGGGCACCCGCATTGGCACCGAGGGCTATGCCCCGATCGAGCAGCTGCGCAGCGGCCAAGCCTACCCCTCTAGCGACCTCTACAGCCTAGGGGCCACCTGCCTGCATCTGCTCACCGGCTGCAAGCCCGAAGACCTCTACAGCCCCCTCGAAGGCCGCTGGCTGTGGCAAGACCACCTGCAAAAACAGGGGCGCACGATTTACCCCGCCCTGGCCGAGGTGCTGAACGGCATGACCAAAGACCTGGTCAGCGAGCGCTACCAGACGGCCCAGGATCTGCTCGACGACCTGCAACGGCTGCCCAAGCTGGAGGGGGCGGTGCCGGGCTGGGTTTCGAACCAGTCTGACCACAGTCTGTTTGGCGGGCTGGCCCAACCACCCCTAAGCGGGCCGGGGCAAAGGGTCGGGATGACGATGCCCACCACATCGCTACCCTCAAGCGCTGATGGGCCGCAGTCTGAAATCGACAGCCCGGTATCTTCTAGCTCCGGCAGGGCAGTCTCTGGCTCAAAGCCACCGGTCTCGCAACCGCCCAGCTCGCCGTCACCGATCTCGAAACCGCCCAGCTCAAAACCACCAATCTCACAACCGCCCAGTTCTGGGCTGGGCTGGCAGCCCATTAAGACCCTGACGGGCCATCAGTCGTGGGTGACTGCCATTGCCTTTAACCCCAAGCAGCCGGTTTTGGTCAGCGGCAGCCTAGACGACACCCTGCGGATTTGGAACTGGCAAACCGGCGAGTTGCTCCATGTGCTCAAGGGCCATGCTCGCGGCGTCAACGATGTAGCCATCGACCGGCGGGGACAGCTGTTGGCCAGCTGCGGCGACGATGCCACGGTGAAGGTGTGGCACCTGGGCGATGGCACCCTGCGGCATACCCTCAAGGGCCACTTTAAAGACGTGACTGCGATCGCCCTCAGCGGCAGCAATCTGCTGGCCAGCGCCAGCGAAGACGGCACCCTAAAGCTGTGGAATATGAGCCAGGGCACCCTGCTCAAAACTCTGACCGGCTCGGCGGGCATGCTCAAAACCGTCGCCCTAGCCGATGCTGATCAGCGGCTGGTCAGCGGCGGTCTCGACAACACCGTGCGCATTTGGGATGTGCCAACCGCCGCTGCGCTCAAGGTGCTGACCGGGCACACCAACACCGTTAACCAGGTGGCGGTCAGCCCCGACGGTCGCCTGATTGCCAGCGCCAGCAAAGACCGCACCGTGCGCCTGTGGGATCTGGCGGCAGGCACGTTGCTCCACACCCTCCAGGGGCATACCCAGGAAGTCAACACCGTGGCCTTCTTCCCCGACGGCAGGCGGCTGGTCAGCGGCAGCAGCGACGGCACCCTGCGCCTATGGAGCAGTCACGATGGCAGGCTGCAAGACACGCTGGCGGCCCACATCAACCCGGTACACCAGGTGGCGGTCAGCACCGACGGTCGCCTGATTGCCAGCGCCAGCAAAGACCGCACCGTGCGCCTGTGGGATCTGGC
>JBBSLR010000381.1:0-3919 GCA_038255045.1 Phormidesmidales cyanobacterium | reverse complement strand
CTACGGCACCCGCCTGGTGATTTTGCGGTTTGGCATTGTCTTGGGCATGGGCGGTGCGGTGGCCAAAATGCTCACCACCTTTCGCATGTTTGCCGGTGGCCCCATCGGCAGCGGTCATCAGTGGTTTTCTTGGATTCACCGCGATGACCTGGTGAATTTGATTGTGCAGGCGCTGCAAGATCCGCAGATGGCGGGTATCTACAACGGCACGGCCCCCAACCCAGTGCGCATGGACGAGTTTTGCAAGACCCTCGGCAAGGTGCTCAATCGCCCCTCCTGGCTGCCCGTGCCCGACTTTGTGCTCGAAACAATTTTGGGAGACGGTGCCCAGGTGGTGCTAGAGGGGCAGCAGGTACTGCCCAAACGCACCGAAGGCAGCGGGTTTACCTATCGGTATGCCTTGGTTAAAGATGCCCTAGACGAAATCGTTTAAGCCAGAATACGCCATGGATATTGGGGAACTGCGCCGCGACTATACCCAGCGGGGCCTAGATCTAGACGATCTTAACCCCGACCCCTTTGCCCAGTTTGAGCTGTGGTTTGAGCAGGCCCGCGAGGCGGAGCTGCTAGAGCCCAACGCCCTGGTGCTGTCTACGGTTTCGCCGGAGGGGGTGCCCCACCAGCGCACGGTGCTGCTGAAATATTTTGACCGCGATGGGCTGGTGTTTTTTACCAACTACGGCAGCCGCAAGGCCCAGCAGATGGCGACCAATAGCCAGGTGTCACTGCTGTTTCCCTGGTATGCCCTAGAGCGGCAGCTGGCGATCGCCGGCACAGCCAGCAAAATTTCGGCGACAGAGTCGCTGCGGTATTTTTCGTCGCGCCCTCGGGGCAGCCAGCTGGGGGCCTGGGTGTCGCAGCAGAGCACCGTGATTTCATCGCGCCAGCTGCTAGAGGCGCAGTTTGAGAACATGAAGCAGAAATTTCTTCACCAGGAAGTGCCTCTGCCTGACTTTTGGGGAGGCTACCGGGTCAAGCCCACCAGCTTTGAGTTTTGGCAGGGGCGACCCAGCCGCCTCCACGATCGCTTTTTGTATAGCCTAAAGCAGGGCGATTGGGCGATCGCCCGCCTGTCGCCCTAGCCTGCGCTTTCCTACACCGGCAGGCTAAAGTCTACCTGGGCGTAGATATCCATCATCGGCAGTCGGGCATTGGTAATGGCCAGCTCTACCACCGAGTCAAGGCCAGTTTGGGCCGTCATGCCCCACAGATGTTCTTCGGCTCGGTAAAACTCCTCCACTCGGGTCTCGGTTTGATGCACAAACACGTAGGTTTGCAGGTAGGGAATGGCCCGGCACTGGCGAAACATGCTGCCTCGCTCTGGTAACGCGGCGGCCTCTGGGCTGTAGCTGGGGGTTGGGTCTGACAAAATTTCAAACAGCACGCAGGGGTTTAGCACCCGGTCTGTTTGACCGTCGTGCAGCAGCGGTGCCCCGGCCACCACAATCAGGTCAGGATACACCCCTCGGCCCTGTTCTGGCAGCCACACCTGCACCCCTCGGGGCAGCACCTCGTAGAGGCTGTGGCCACAGGTGACATCCATCAGGCGCATCAGGTTGCGTAAAATTCGGCCCTGGTTAATGGAGCTATTACTCATGCCCGGCTTCGGCCTCGCCCCCGACGACGACCTTGCCAAGGCGCAGGCTGGGGCCACCGCAGCCTACGGGCAGGCCATTTTGCCCGCCCTTGCCGCAGCCGCCAGACTCATCCCAATAAAAGTCGTCGCCGATCGCCGCAATGTTGGCCAGGGTGCGAAACACATTGCCCGACAGGGTGACATCGCGCACCGGCTCCGCCAGCCTGCCGTTGCGAATCATCCAGGCTTCGCCGGCGGTAAAGGTAAACATTTCGCCGTTGGTCATGCCCTCGAGCCAGTTGCGGGCGTAGACCCCCTCTTTGATGTCGGCAAACAGGTCGTTGACCGGGGTGGTGCCGCGCTCAATCCAGGTGTTGGTCATGCGCTCCAGGGGCGAATAGTGGTAGTTGAGGCAGCGGGCGTTGCCGGTGGGCTGTTCGCCCAGCTTGCCCGCCGTCTCGCGGGAGTGCAGCCGCCCCACCAAAACCCCGTCTTGAATCAGCTGGGTGGTGGTGGCAGGGGTGCCTTCGTCGTCGTAGAAGTAGCTGCCCCGATGACCCTCGGGGGCGGCCCCATCAAAAATTTGCAGGGCGGCGGGGCCAAACCGCCGCCCCAGGCTCATCGACTCTAGCAGTTCGGGGTTTTCGTAGGCCATGTCGGCCTCCGACAGGTGGCCAAAGGCCTCGTGGACAAACAGCCCGGTGAGAATCGGGTCGATCACGACCTCGTAGGTGCCCCCCCGCACCGAGGGCAGATCTAGGGCGGCGATCGCCCGCTGGGCCGCCCCCATCACCTGAGCGTCGAGATGCTCTAGGTCTTCGTAGGCCTTGCGAGAGCCGGTGGTTTCGCGCCCGGTTTGCACGGTGTCGCCATTGCGGGCGGTGGCGGCAAACCGCATCTCCATATCTGACCAGGCCTGGTCGATCAGGGTGCCCTCGGAGGTGGCCAACAGCACCCGCTGAGCGACATCGGCGTAGCGCACCGAGGTGGTGGCAATGCGACTGTCAACCCCCTGGAGCAGGTCGGCGTACTGGCTGCACAGGGCTTTCTTGCGGGCCAGAGAAACCTGGCGCGGGTCGGTGCCGGTGAGCGGCAGCCGACAGCTAACCTGCACCGGGTCTACCGGGGCCAGCAGGGTTTCGTCGTGGCCCACCAGGCGGGCGGCGGCCACGGCATCTTCGACGCCGGGGGCCAGGCTCTCTAGGTCGTTGAAGCTGGCAAACCCCCAGCCGCCCCGGTAGCAGGCCCGCACGTGGCCGCCAATGGCGATCGCCTCGCTGAGGGTCTCGGTATTGCCCCCCCGCAAAAAAATGTCGGTGCCCTCTGACTGCTCTAGGCGAATCGCCAGGTAGTCTACCCTTGGCCCCCAGCGATCGCACAGCTCCTGCATCCGCATCTTGGCCTGGTCAATTGCTTCTGCCATTCCTGTGCCCCTAGCCGGTTTCCCCAAATGTATCATTCAGAAGCCCCCGACCTCAGCCTCAAATCGGTCTAAAATCGGTCTAAAATCACAGGTATGACTACAGATTTTGACTACACCCTACCCCCCGCCGTGCGGCGAATTTCAGGCTCCTTCCGGGTGGTGGGCTGGATCAGCTTTTGGGTGCAAATAGTGCTGGCCGCGATCTCTAGTCTGGTGCTGCTGTTTGCCAGCATCAACCTGGGGGCGCGATCGGGCACTGGGGGGGGCAACCCCGGCACTGGGGTGGGGCTGTTGCTGGCATCTTTGGGCCTGGTCGCTGTCTACCTCAGCGCCTTTTGGGCGTTTCGCTATACCCGGCTAAGCCGACGGCTGCGCAGCCGCGACACCGCCAAGCGCCCCAGCCCCAAAGATGCCATTCAGACGCTGCGGCTGGGCACCGTGATTAGCATGGTGGGCATGCTGATTACCCTATTTGGCAGCCAGGCGCTGATTGGGTCGCTGCTGGGCAAGGCCCTGGCCCAGCCCCAGGGGGGCACGGTGTTTGTGCCCGGCAACATCAATCAATACGTCGAAGCCTTCGATATTTTTGTGGTGCAGGCCAACACCAACACCCTGCTGGCCCATTTTGTCTCGCTGGCCGCTACCCTCTGGCTGTTGCGTACAGTAAACCGGGCCTAGGCCATCACCATGCCGCCGTCGACGTTGAAGACCTGGCCGGTAATGTAGGCCGCTGCCGGGTCTGCGGCCAAAAACCGCACCATGCCAGCAATGTCTTCGGGCTGGCCAAACCGCCCCAGGGGAATGTATTTGAGAATCTCGTCGGTGTTGGACAGGTCGCCGGTCATGTCGGTTTCGATGAAGCCGGGGGCGACGGCGTTGGCGGTGACGCCTCGGCTGGCCAGCTCTTTGGCCACGGTTTT
>JBBSLR010000380.1:0-3920 GCA_038255045.1 Phormidesmidales cyanobacterium | reverse complement strand
TGGATGCTAGCCGGGGTCGCCTCCCAATCCACCCTGGGCACTCGAACTCCGACTATCTCGATCTCGTCGCTCATGACTTCACCCTAACCGGACTCCTGGCCCAAAATCCCTAAATCTTCGTTAAATTCCTGGGACGGTTACCAATTAAGTCGGTGTAGAAATTGCCCAGGGGACGTCCGGTGAGACCCCGAATGAAGGCGATCGCCACCGCAATGCCCGTAGCTGACGAGGTAAACATCAAAAACCCCAGCGCCCCCACCTGGCTGAAATAGCTGTAGGTGGTTTCGCCGGAATAGTGCTGCTGGTTGGTGTTGGTGGTAAACGAAATGGCGGTGTGCAGACCTAGATCTCAGCTTGGGGCAGGCAGCCCAGTGGGATTCAGAGGCAGCACCCCCTGGAGCATAAAGATGGCGTAGACCAAAACCATCATCACCAGGTTGCTGATCAGCACGGCACGCATGTACTGCCCGCCGGTCATCGAGCGACCATCGAGCACGCCAGCCCCCGCAAAGACCAGCCGCTCTACCGGAGAAATGATCCGATCAAGCCAGGTTTTCTCACCGAGAAACACCTGGGCCATATAGCGCCCCAGAAGCGGTGCGACAATCGCCAAAATAGCCAAAATTAGAACAATTTGAAAAAAACCTTGCAGCATTGGACTCAAAAATTGAGGGCAGAAAATCTAAATGGTGCATCAGAAAACGGGCAACCCTAGGCTATCTTTTGCTTGAGTTGGAGAAAATTTTCTAAAGCAGGTGAAATAGAAGGATTCATTGCGATCACAATCAGCGAATCCCCATCTTGAACTATTGGATTTTCGTGAGCATGAACTAATTTTTCTGCCCGAACCACCCCTAGAAAATGACAGCCCTCAGGCATTTCAATCGTCTCAAGTGGCTTACCCAGATGGACACTATGAAAATAGATGGTGCAGGCTAAAATCTTCGCCTTCATGGAGGTGCCCTTGACCAAATAATGCGCAGAACACCTCTATTCTGATGCTTTGCTTGCCAAAATCAAGGTATAGAAAGCCGTTCATAGCAAAGTTATATTGGTTTATCTAAACGACAGATATAGAAGTGTTTAGGCAGTTAATAAATGATCTATATCATTTGGTATAAATGTTGCCAATCAACCCAAAACAATGCCTAGAATAGATTGACAAATTACCCCGGCCAAAGGCGTAAAACGTTAGCACATTTCAACACTCCAACCCTCCGGCCCACTGTGCCCCCTTCCTCATCTCCCCACCCCATGCGTCGCCCCAAACTCAATTGGCAACGAACCCACTGGCTGATTGCGTCCCTCTTTGTCGTGGTGATTGGGTTGGAATACAGCACGCCACCACCCTACGTGTTTGGCTATCTGTACATTGGGGCGGTGTTGCTGGCCAGTGGACGGCTAGGACAGGGGGCGACGCGATGGGTGACGGCGATCGCCATTGCCCTCACCCTGCTGAACCTGGTGATCCCTGGCCTAGAGCCGATTACTACGGTGACTGTCGCCAACCGGGCCATCACCGTTCTGGCGCTGGTGGTAACGGGGTGGTTGAGCGATCTCATTCAGCGCTACGAAAAAGCCATCACCCACCAGCACGCTCAAATCTTGGCCCAAGCCCAGCTGGCCCGCATGCGAGAGGACTTTGTCTCGACCCTGACCCACGACCTGAAAACACCGCTGCTAGGGGCGATCGAAACCCTCCATGCCCTCGATACGGAGCAGTTTGGAGCGGTTACACCGGCCCAGCGGCGGGCGATCGCCATCATGACCCGCAGTCACCAGGCCACTCTGCAACTGGTTGAAACCCTAATGGATGTCTACCACAACGACAGCGTGGGGCTGCGCCTCAACCCCACGGCGGTCGATGTGGTAACCCTGGCGGAGGACTCGATCATGCAGCTCACGGCCCTCGCCGCCTCCCGACTGGTGCACATTCGCTTGCACCAGGGGGAGTCCGACTTTCGCCAGCCCTGCTGGGTCAAGGCCGATGTGCTCCAGCTCCAGCGGGTGCTGAGCAACCTGATTGCCAACGCCATTCACCATTCCCTGCGGGGCAGCCTAGTGGAGGTGGTGATTCGCCCCAAAGGAGATAATTGCCTGGTGCAGGTGCTCGACCAGGGCCAGGGCATCGCCGCCGATGAAATGGCCCACCTGTTTAAGCGGTTTTACCAGGGGCATAGCGATCGCCAGGCTAAGGGCACTGGGCTGGGGCTTTACCTCAGCCGCCAAATTGTGGAGGCCCACGGCGGCACCATCTGGGCCGAGTCGCGCCAGCCCACGGGCGCGATCTTCGCCTTTCGCCTGCCCGCCCAGCCCCAGGGTCAGGATGATAGCCTGATGGTGCGTGCCTTTAATCATCTATGACCGCTGCCCCCATCACTATTCTTTTGGTCGAAGACGACGAACTCTTTCGGTTGGGGCTTTCGACCCGTCTGCGGCAAGAGCCTGCCCTGCGTGTTGCCGCTGAGGCCGAAGATGGCGAAACGGCGATTGCCCTGGTCAATCAGCGAACCTTTGACGTGGTGATTTTAGATATTGGTCTGCCGGGCATTGGCGGTATTGAGGCCTGTCGACAGATCAAGCAGCAGCATCCCGCCCTGCCGGTGCTGATTCTGACCTCCCACAACCAGCCTGCCCTGATTGCCCGCCTGATCGAAGCCCAGGCTCAGGGCTACTGCATTAAGGGCATTGCCGCCGAGATGCTAGTGTTGGCGATTCGCTCTGTCGCAGCCGGGGCCACCTGGTGGGATGCGATCGCATCCCAGGAAATCCAATCGGCCTTCCAGGGTCACGCTCCCCAGCCTGCCGATACGGCCGCTGCCCCGCCCCAACTAACCAAGCGAGAACAGGAAATCTTGACGCTGATGGCTGCGGGGCAAAGCAACCAAGAAATTGCCGATGCCCTCTACATCGCCCCCGGTACCGTGCGAGTGCATGTCCACGCCATTTTGCAAAAGCTCGACGTGCGCGATCGCACCCAGGCCGTCATTCTGGCGATGCAAAAGGGCTGGATTACCTCTGGCTCCTAGTCATCGTCAACGGTGAGACAGAGTGAGCTTATCTGTTCTATGTCTCTGTTTTGTAACCTCAGTTCGGGATCAGAAGAAATCCTGAGAGAGGAGTCCAACTGTCCCCTTCTGAAAGGGGTGGGTCAGGCTAAGCCAAAAAGCCCTTATTCCCTACTCAGAAGCTTATTTCCCGTCGATATTTTGACCCACCCCGCCCTCCGGGCACCCCTCCCAAGGAGGGGATAGCGTTGTCCCGAACTGAGGTTTCTGTAGCTTTATTTCCTATGCCTGCTTTGTAGCCCTAGGAAAGAACGATGCCCCCTGGGCATCTACCTTGCAGTGGGCAACTTAGCGCTTGACCTGGGGGGTGACACCCTTACTTTCGACGCAGGCTAGGTAGGCGACTTCGATGTCGTCAAGTTTGTAGTCGTCGTAGTTGTCTTTGATGTCAAAGACTTTCTCTAAAAAGTCATTCTGCGACTCTTGCAGGGCGCGGTCAAATTTGCCCTGGCTAAGCTCTTTGGGCAAACATTGCACCATGGCGGTTAAGTCGGTGCCATCGGCGGCAATGTAGCGCTTGGCGGCGGACGAGTCGGCGGCGTAGGCGGGAGCCGCAAACAGGCTAGAGCTGAGCCAGAGCAACCCAGCAAATAGGGCTAGCGCCAGACGCTGGGCAACGCCACGGGTAAAACGTTGTGAAGTTGACATAGTGATTGAACCAGTGAAGGAGCGTTGTGGTTTTATTGTAAACAAATAAAAATTAATTAGCTGAGTATCTCGGTTAAGCGGTAAGAAACTGGCACAGCATGAACTCGCCGGGGCTGATGAGACAGCCTGATTTATGACTGCGCCCAGGCGGCTTGAGGGTGAGGGCGATCGCTAGACAGGCCAGCCACACCAAATCCAGAATTG
>JBBSLR010000379.1:0-3924 GCA_038255045.1 Phormidesmidales cyanobacterium | reverse complement strand
GGTTGTCGAACAGGCTGCGATCGCATCATCCCGCTGGATGGGCAAGGGCGAAAAAAATATCGCTGACCAAGTGGCGGTAGAAGCCATGCGGGAGCGCATGAACAAGATTCACATGCGCGGTCGCATCGTGATTGGCGAGGGTGAGCGAGACGATGCTCCGATGCTCTACATCGGTGAAGAGGTGGGCATTTGCACCCAGCCCAACGCCACTGATGTCTGCAACCCCGACGAACTGCTTGAAATCGATATCGCCGTTGACCCCTGCGAAGGCACCAACCTGGTGGCCTACGGTCAAAATGGCTCCATGGCCGTGCTGGCGATCTCCGAAAAAGGTGGCCTGTTTGCCGCCCCTGACTTCTATATGAAAAAGCTGGCCGCTCCGGCCCAGGCTAAGGGCAAGGTTGACATTAACAAGTCGGCCACCGAAAACCTCAAGATTTTGGCTGAGTGCCTTGATCGCGGTATGGATGAGCTGGTGGTGGTGGTGATGAAGCGCGATCGCCACACCGACCTGATCAAAGAAATTCGCGATGCCGGTGCCCGCGTCAAGCTGATCGCCGACGGCGACGTCGGTGCCGCCATCTCCTGCGCCTTCTCTGGCACCAACACCCACGCGCTGATGGGCATTGGGGCCGCTCCCGAGGGGGTGATTAGCGCCGCCGCCATGCGCTGCCTGGGCGGCCACTTCCAGGGCCAGCTGATCTACGACCCCGCCGTGGTGAAGACCGGCCTGATTGGCGAAAGCAAAGAAGCCAACATTGCCCGCCTCAACGAGATGGGGATCACCGACCTCGATAAGGTCTACGATGCCCACGAGCTGGCCTCTGGCGAGACCGTGCTGTTTGCCGCCACCGGCATTACCCCCGGCGAGCTGATGGAGGGGGTGCGCTTCTTCCACGGCGGTATGCGCACCCAGTCGCTGGTGATCTCGAGCCAGTCGAAGACGGCCCGCTTTGTGGACACCATTCACATGGTTGATCAGCCCAAGTCTCTGCAACTGCGTTAGACGATCCCCAGACCTAGCGGATGCTCGATCTGAGTTTCCCCTGCCCCCTGCTCTCCGTAGTGCTCCCCCCTGCCCCCCTGAAGAAGGGGGGGAAGGGACTGTGTTACACAGCATAGATTTGGGGGATCAAGCACCAATGGGCGTGAAAAACGTCTCAGAGTGCAGGTTTAATTCGTTAGTCTAGAGATGCGGGATCCTCGCATCTCTTTTTTTGGCTACACCAGGTTCAGCTTAAAATCTGTGGTTTTCCCCAAGGCAGAACCCCGCCTCTGGGCTTGGCTGAGGGTTGTGTTCACGGTTTTTGATGGACTTTTGTTGAGTTTCCTTGAGTCGGCGCCTATTTGTCTCTAAGTTCGAACATATTGGCAATTGTGTACGGTGTAACCCTAGCTGATCTCAGTAGCCCGGTGCCCCAGCTAGGTATCTGCCGACACCATAAATTAGGTGACTATATCAAACGCGTGGAGGAAGAATGAATATCGCCGTAATTGGCCTGAGCCACAAGACCGCCCCGGTGCAAATTCGCGAAAAACTCAGCATCCCAACGGCTCAGACAGGTGATGCGATCGCCCACCTCACCCACTGCCCCCACATCGACGAAGTTTCGATTCTCAGCACCTGCAACCGCCTCGAAATCCACATCGTTACCGAGGCTACCGAGCAGGGCATTCGCGAAGTTACCCAGTTTCTCTCCGAGCACAGCGGTCTGCCCCTCCACGAGCTGCGCCAGCACCTGTTTATCTTGCTGCACCAGGATGCGGTCACCCACCTGATGCGGGTGGCGGCGGGCCTCGACAGCCTGGTGCTGGGCGAAGGCCAAATTCTCGCCCAGGTCAAGCATGCTCACCAGCTGGCCCAGCAGCACAAGAGCATGGGCCGGGTGCTCGATCGCCTGCTGAAGCAGTCGCTCACCGCCGGTAAGCGCGTCCGCAGCGAAACCAGCATCGGCACCGGGGCGGTCTCGATTAGCTCCGCCGCCGTAGAGCTGGCCCGCATGAAAGTGCCCCACCTGAACCGCTGCCACGTGAGTATTTTGGGCGCGGGCAAAATGGCCCGACTGCTGGTGCAGCACCTGGTTTCTAAAGAGTCTTGCACCATCACCATTCTCAACCGCACCATCGACCGGGCCAACGACCTGGCCAAGCAGTTCCCCGGTGCCGACATTCGCACCGGCACCCTCGATCGCCTGCTGGAGACGGTAAAAGCCTGTGATGTGGTGTTTACCTGCACCTCCGCCACGGAGCCGCTGCTGCACCGGGAAAATCTAGAGCCATTGGTGGCAGCCAGCCGTACCCTGATGCTGTTTGACATTGCCGTACCTCTCAACGTGCACACCAACGCCAATGAGCTAAATAACGTCCACGCCTTTAACGTGGATGACCTCAAGGCCGTGGTGGCCCAAAACCAGGCCAGCCGCCGCCGTATAGCGATGGAAGCCCAGGTGCTGCTCGACCAGGAGGTGGAAAGCTTTATGGACTGGTGGCGATCGCTCGACACCGTCAGCACCATCAGCAGCCTGCGCAGCAAGGTCGAGACCATTCGCGAACAAGAGCTAGAGAAAGCCCTCTCGCGCCTGGGCAGCGAGTTTGCCGAAAAGCACCAGGAGGTGATCGAAGCCCTGACTCGGGGCATCGTCAACAAAATTCTCCACGATCCGATGGTGCAGCTGCGCGCCCAGCGCGACATTGAGGCCCGCAAGCGGGCCATGCAGACCCTGCAGGTGCTGTTTGACCTAGAGATCACCTCCAGCGAAAAGTACAGCTAATGGTTTCTCTTTCGTGAGGTGACCCAGATCCCAGGGATTTTGAAAATCCCTGGGATCTTTTGCGTAGGGTAGGATTTAGGGGCAAGCTGCTTTCATTCGCTATGCCAATAGTTCTTAGCTCTACAACCGATCAGCGGGTAGCCTATGGCGATCGCAGCCAGATTCCTCAACTTGCCAACTTAGACATTGATCTACTGACTCGCTGCATTTTGCTGGCTGAAACCTCTCGCCTAGAAGCAGCCAGGGTATTTCGGCAGGACATGTAGACCAGGAGCGATGCTTGGCTAGAAAGGCTCGTCAGGATAATGACTCGGGATCGATGCCCAGTTCTTGTAGACGGGCTGCCAGGGCTGCTGCCCGCTGCTGAGCGGTGTCCCGCTCCTGCTGCATCAGCTCATTCTCCTGTTCTAGGGCGGCGCGCACCTGCTCGACTTCCTCTCGGCTGAGCAGTTTGGCGCCGGTGGTGGGGTCGTAGAAGCGCAGCGCCTTGGGCAGGGGCGCAATCCCCAGGCCGGCATAGGGGGAGTGGAGCTGCAAATCTAGCCCCAGCACGCGGCTGTGGATGTAGGGGATGCCCTCGGGGGTGGTGGCGAGGGAGAGGGGCTGGTAGGTGCCGTCAATGAGCTGAGAGCCGCGCAGGTGAGGGTTGAGGTAGTCGGCGGTGGGGTCGTACTGAAAATATTCTTCGACGCCCAGGCGAGCGTAGAGCCGGGGCTTTTCTTCTTCGTCCTGCCGTTTGGTGGTGCGGGAGGTAATTTCTACCACGAAGTTGGGAAGTTTGCCGCCCTCCTGCCAGGCTTTATAGCTGCGGCGCTGGCGGTTGCTCACCCCAAAGATGACAAAGACGTCGGGGGAAACAGACGCCTTGGGGTTGCCCGCTTCGTAGTAGATAAAGAGGTTGTCCGAAACGTAAACGTGGGGACGACTTTTGAAGTACAGCCGCAGCACCTCGACGCAATAGATCAGGTAATCGCGGGTGGCGTCGCTTTCGGTCATCGGTTGCCCATCGGTGCGCGTAGTAATGTATTGCTTGCGAATACTCGGCCAGCGCCTCAGGATGGAAAACATACTTCATTAGCTCAGTAGATTTCTCGCTTGAGCAAGTGCTTCATCGCCAGGAATCGGTTGCACGGTTCCGCTAAGAATTTCATCT
>JBBSLR010000378.1:0-3930 GCA_038255045.1 Phormidesmidales cyanobacterium | reverse complement strand
GCCTCTTCAAACTTGGCCAGACAGGCCCAGCCGATGGTAAAGGTAGTGACCCCCACCAGGCTCCACACCACCGCCCGCGACCAGCGGGGCGACTGGCGCAAAATCACCGGTTTGTCGAACTGCACCTTCTGCCGCGAGGGCTGGTTGGCCAGCAGGGCGTCGCCGTTTTGGTGGCCGTTTTGGTCAGCGGGGGTTGGAGTGGGGGGGAGGCTGTTGGTGCGAACCATGGGGAGTAGGGAGTAGGGAGTAGGGAGTAGGGAGTAGGGAGTAGGGAGTAGGGAGTAGGGAGTAGGGAGTAGGGAGTGGGGAGTGGGGGGATATGAGTGGATAGGTAGGGTGAATTAGGCCACAGATAGATGAAGGGACAGATAGGCTGGATTTGGCTGGCCGTAACCCACCACTAGAGCATTGGGGACGGGGGACGGTGCATCGCGGTTGCGGAGAACCCTACGGATTGTTGGTATAGGGCATAGATCTTTCCCCTAGACACCGCTGAGCTGTTGCTGGTAGAGGGTGTAGTAACGCCCCTGCAGCTCCATCAGCTCGGCGTGGGTGCCTAGCTCCACCGCTGAGCCTTGATCCATCACCAAGATCTGGTCGGACTGCTGAATGGTGTTGAGCCGGTGGGTAATGAAGAACACCGTGCGGTCCCCGGCCCAGGCTTTGAGGTTCACTGAGACCTGGTGCTCGGTGTCGTAGTCGAGGGCGCTGGTGGCTTCGTCGAGAATCAGCAGGCGCGGGTTTTGCAGAATGGTGCGGGCGATCGCCACCCGCTGCCGCTGTCCCCCCGACAGGTTAGAGCCGCGCTCGCCAACGCGGGTGTTGTAGCCCAGGGGCAAATCCATGATGAAGTCGTGGCAGCAGGCGATTTTAGCCGCCTCAATGATCACGCTGGCCTCGGCGTCGGGGTTGGTGAGTGAGATATTTTCCTGCATAGTGCCCTCAAACAGCAGGCTGTCCTGGGGCACAATGCCGATCTGCCGCCGCAGCGAGTGCAGCTCGACCTTGCCAACATCGTAATTGTCGATCAAAATGCGGCCCGACTCTAGCTCGTAGAGGCGGGGCAGCAGCTTCATCAGGGTGCTCTTGCCCGAGCCGCTCTGGCCCACCACGCCAATAAAAATTCCCGCCGGAAACTCTAGATTGACGTTGGCCAGCTGCAAGGGGCCAGAGGGGGCAAAGCGAAAGGCTACATTCTCAAAGGTGACCTGCCCAGCAATCTCGGGCATGGGGATTTGGTTGGCCTCGTCGGCATCGGTCTCTTGGGGGTGGTCGATGATGTCAGACAGCCGCTCCAGCGACAGGGCGGTTTCTTGGAAGTTTTGCCACAGCTGGGCCAGGCGCAGTATCGGCGCGGTGACGTAGCCCGAGATGATCCGAAAGGCGATCAGCTGGCCCAGGGTGAGCTGCCCCTCCAGCACCAGGTAGGCCCCCACCCACAACACCAGCAGAGCCGAGAGCTTGTTGAGAAAGTTGCTGGCGCTGTTGGCGGTGGTAGAGGTGAGCACCGTATTAAACCCGGCGCTGACGTACTCGGCGTAGCGCTCTTGCCACTTCCAGCGGGTGCGTAGCTCGATATTTTGCGCCTTGACGGTTTGAATGCCCGACAGCGACTCGACTAAGAGCGACTGGGTGGCGGCGTTGCGCTCGGCTTTAATCCGCAGCTGCCGGCGCACAATTGGCGAGGCCAGCACCGTCACCAGCACAAACAGCGGAATGGTGGCCAGCGCCACCAGGGTGAGCAGCCAGCTGTAGATGAACATCACCACGATGTACACCACCGAAAACACCGCGTCGAGCACCACCGTCAGGGCGGTGCCGGTAAGAAAGGAGCGAATATTCTCAAGCTCGTTGATGCGGCTGGAGAGTTCGCCCACGGGGCGTTTATCGAAGTAGCGCAGGGGCAGGCGAAACAGGTGGTCGATAATCTCTGACCCCAGGGCCATGTCGATGCGGTTGGTGGTGTCGACAAATAGGTAGGTGCGCAGGCTGGTGAGCAGGGCCTCAAAAATGGCCACGACCACTAAGAAGACCCCCAGCACTTGCAGGGTATCGACGCTGTTTTGCACAATCACCCGGTCGATGATGATCTGCACCATCAGCGGGTTGGCCAGGCCAAACAGCTGCACGAAGAACGACGCCACAAACACCTCGATCAGCACCCAGCGATATTTTTGAATCGAGGGCCAAAACCACTGTAGGCCAAACTTTTGCTGGGGGGTTTCGCGGGTGTGCTCTAGCAGCAGCACCTCGCCGCTCTCGCCCCAGACCTCGGCAAAGCTCTCGGGGGTACGGCGAATGATGCCCACCTCGGGATCGCCCAGCACGTAGGCTTTCTCGCTGGTTTCGTAGACCACCGCAAAGCTCTCCTGCCAGCGGATCAGGCAGGGGGTGTTGAGCCGGCCAAAGGCCCCCACGGGCACCCGCACCAGCTGGGTCTTGAGGCCCATCATTTCGCTCACTGAGCCGCAGATCGGCAGGGAAAGCTGACCCATGCGCTCGTGCTGGCTGGCGAGAATGCGGCGAATCACATCCTTGCGGAAGGGCATGGAGAAGTGCTGGCTAAGCATGTCGAAGCAGGCTAGGGCACCGTCGACCTCGCCTCGGCCTCGGGCAAAGGGGTAGCTGCGGGCGCGCTCGGAGGCTTGACCTAGCGGCGCATCCTGGGCCTGGGACGTCAGATTGGCCTCGGTGGCGTAGGGAATGTCGTTGACATCGAGCACCTCTACGGGGCGGGCTACTGCCGCAGGCTCCGCTGCGGCTGGCTCGGGCAGCGCCTCGGCCAGCGCCGCTGGGGTCATGCCCAGCAGCCGCGCCCCCTGGGGGCTAAGCACCTCGATCTGGCGATCGCGCCCCAGGGTAGAGCCGATGGGCACATTCAGCACGGTGCCGCCGCTGAGCACCCAGGTGAGGGTGGGGTCGAGCTGGGCCAGATCGCTGGGGCCGCTGGGCAGGGTGACAATGGTAGATGCGTCACAGACGGTTCGGGCCTTGGTCTTGAGGTCGCCGACATCGAGGGCGTGGGCCTTGGCGTGCTCGGCCACTAGGTCAAAGGCTTCGATCGCATAGATGCGATCGCGCACGGCCCCGCCAAACTCTGGGTACTCATTGAGCAGACTCAAGAACGTGTACGACGGCAGGGTGAGCGCCAGCACCTCGCTGGAGGCAATCACCGTCTCGCAGGGCACACCGCGAATCAGGCTAATCACCCCCAGCATTTCGCCCCGGTCAAAACGCCCTAGGGTGACGGGCTGCTGGGTGCGCGGGTCGTAGCCCAGCAGCCGGGCCTGCCCTTCTAAAATCACCACCACCTGCTGGGTGAGCACCTCCCGACGCAGCAGGGGCTGGCCCACCCGGTAGCGCAGGGGCTGGGCGGTTTGCAGCAGCTGTTGCAGGGCCACCGCCGGCAACCGATCAAAGGGGGCCAGGGTCTGAAAGGTTTGCTGAATCGAAAGCGACGTTTGGGTCATAGCCAGTTTTGAAGGAGGCACGGTAGCAGTCAGCCAGGCATTCTGTGACAAGGCCCATAGCTACCCGGTTTAATCTATACGGTCGAGGGGCGATCGTCAGATGCACTAGATCGTCACACAACGTAATTGAGGCTGAGTATCTTTAGCTACCTGCACTATGCTACGCCGTAGGGTGTCGCCCAAAAGATAACCCCAGGTTAACGTCCCCCAGGTTAACGTCCCAACGGTGGGCTTCACCGATCAACCCCCGCTACCCCGCCTAAAACCTTCATTACATCTGTCACTGTGCCACTTTTGCCCCCTGCTACCATCCCTATCCGTTCTATATGAGCCGCTGGTAGGTTCATAGACAGAAAGCCCACTGCTGATTACTGCGCCGATGACTGCTATGCCTACTCCTCCGTTCTCCGTATCCCGCTGGCTCCAGGCGGGTGCCCTTGGGTTGGCCCTGGGCCTGGTC
>JBBSLR010000377.1:0-3930 GCA_038255045.1 Phormidesmidales cyanobacterium | reverse complement strand
GGACTCTGGTGCAGCTGGCTCCATTACTGACTGCCCTACTGCTGGCCTATGGCCTATTTTTGCTGCTGCTCTCAGGGTGCCGAGCGCTCGCCCTGTGGATGGGCCAGTAGCCCGAGATCGCACCGTGCCCCACTACCGACTCTTGTTGGCCCTGGCTACGGCTGGAGCCGCGATCGCGTTGATGGCCCGCTGAACTACCAACCGGTTAGCACCATGATTTACCGACTCATTAACTCCCTGCCGAGGCGTTGGCGCTTCAAGGGCCAGTGTCTGTGGATGCACACCCGCAACCTGCGTAATGCGTTCTGGCGGCAGTCACCCGCCCTGCTGTTTCAGGCGGCCTTTGTGGTGCCCCTCGTTGGGTTGCTGCTGCTGTGGTCTCTGGTGCGGCTGGCTCCATTTCTGACTGCCCTACTGCTGGCCTATGGCCTATTTTTACTGCTGCTCTCAGGGTGCCGAGCGCTCGCCCTGTGGGTTGGCAGGTAGTCCGAGATCGCACCGTGCCCCACTACCGAGCAAACCATACTTACCACACCATCATGGAAGCCAAATTCACTCCCCCTGCCGTCCCCCTCGAATACCGTCGCGAGGTCGTTGGCGGTGCATCGCCTATCCAAAACATCTACCTGGCCCCCTTGCCCTGGTGGCAAAACCGCCGTTACTGGGCCGCTGGCGGCATCGCCTTCGCCGCCCTCTCCGGCATAGCCTTTGCCTTGGCTCAGTCAGGCCGCACCGGCGACGAAGGCACCTACCAGAGCGAACAGCCAGGCCCCAACTATCAGAACGTCTTGGCCGCCGCCCAAGACCGACTCTCTGGCAACTACGAAGACAGCCGCTTGGTGCTGAGCGATGTGAGCCAGGCCGTGCTCACCAACGAAGCCTACCGCTACCGCCAGCAGGCAGAACAGACGGTGATGAAGCCCACTGACCCCTGCTATCAGCAGCAAATTATTTGCCCGCTCAACCGCTACCAGCTCGATGCTCAAGTCATGCTCGACCTGGCCAAAGCAGATCGCGACTGGGGCAAGGCTAACGCCGCACTGTTCAGGGTAGAGGCGGTAGAGCAGGCCCGCTCAATGGCGGCTCTACCGCAAGATCCGCCCACCAACCTAGCCGTGGTCGCCATCCAAAACCTGGTGCAGTATCACGACCGGCAACATTCCCTCAGCGAAGAGGTGCAGGCCCATGAAGTCAGAGACTAACCACCTGCTCTATGCCGCTGCTGGGGCCGCTGCCCTGGGGCTGTTTTGCGGCCTGCAACGCCCCGCCAGCAACCTCACCCCCGCTGACCTGGAGGCCTTCGCCAATGGGGCTCAGATTCGCTATGAGAAAACCTATCCCTATCTGCCTGCCGCTATTGGCTTCGCTGCGGTGGCCGTGGGCTGCGGGGTGGCCTGGGCCATGCAGGGAGAGCCGCCCAAGCTGGCGATCGCTGGCCCTCAAATGGAGCCAGAGCCGCCCCAATGGAATGGCAAAATTCCTTTTGCTGGTGCCACTGAAGCCTACCGGGTGGGCAACCCCGCTGCCCTTTTGGCCGCTCGCCTGCGACCCACTTTAATCTCAGCAAATCCACGGGTCGGCAAGGGCCTAACCGTGGCCCATGCCTACCGTCAGGCCCAGGCAAAACACGGCGCAGTAGTGTGGGTGATCCAGCCCAAATACCACCCTAAGGAGCACGGCTACTGGAAACACGCCGACAACGTACTGGGCTTTATGGCCGACTCCCTAGAGACCCAGGAACAGATAGACGATATCTGCGAACAAATGCAGAAGTTTATCTTTGCCTGGCGACAACTGCCGCAGCGGCCTAAGGTGCTCATCATTGACGAACTAGCCATGATGAAAACTGCCTTCAAGAGCTGGTATGACAACTTCCTGAAGTCACAGCTCACCATGGAGCTTTCCTCAGGCGAGACCGATGAACGCGCCCTGTGGGCTATGACTCAGTCGTCGCTGGTGGGTGACATTGGCGTTAGCGGCGGCATGCGGGCCACGTTTGATTTACTCACTATCCAGACCCCCAGCAGTCAGAGCCATTTAGAGAGCCTAAGAAAGTCAGATACCAGCATTCCGCCCATAGCCGATGAGGCCCTTTTTGAGCGCTCTTTCTCACCTAAAAAGGCGGTCTTCTACCACTCAGAAATTAAAGAATGGCTGCCGATGGTGGCCTACGAAGTGCCGGAAGTAATGGAAGTGGCCGGAAGTGGGCGTGGAAGTAGCGGAAGTAGCTTCGGGGCAAAGGATACAGCTGATTCACTTCCACTCACTTCCCACTTCCAGGAGTCCGCCTACGGGCTGCCTATCGGCCTCATCCTGACGGTAAGTAACGCTCTATCGGAGGGCATGAGCCGCACCAAGATAGTTGAAGAAGTCATGGGCTACAAGGGCCGAAAGTTTCAGGAAGGCGCTGACCTGTTCGACCGTATCAAATCCATCATTGAGGAAAATTCCTAATGGCAAGCTCTAAAAACAACCAACTGGCCAAAGGCGACAATAGCCCCGAATTTTTCGATGCTGAATTTATCGACATCACCCCCCAGCTGGCACAACAACCCCGTGGCGGTGCTATTCAAATGGCCCCCCGCAACACGATGCGCTCTAACGTGCAGGATGGCGGCTGGTTTGATGCCACAGCGGGCAAGCGTAAGCCCATTTTTGTGCTCACCCCGGCTACCGACCCCTGGTCAGTTTTCCCTGTCATTCGGGCCGCTCTCAGCTGCTTGCGGAACCATCCCCTACAAACCATGGGCGGAGCCTTTATCAGCGTGTGGGGTGGCCTATTCGTGCTCGCGGCTGGGCTAAACGTGCTGCAAGGTAGTGCGGTTAAAGCCAGCGGTGATTTCTGGAATCCTGTAGTAGCTGGTACTAACTTTGGAGCCATGTTGGTGGTACCCACCCAGAGCATTGCCGGTGAGGCACACAAGGTGCTGACTGGGGAAGAGAAAGTAGGCGAGCCTATCGAAACTCGCCCCTACACTCGCGCTGTCAAGGTAGGCGAATAAATGCTGTTCTGGCGCATGAAAACCCGCCACCTGCTGGCCCTGGCTCTGTTGTTTGTCGGGGCCGCTTTTTTAGACCTGAGGCAGCCAGGGCGAGGGCAGTTCTACAACCCGGTCTATGGGGTGAGGTCGTGGTTCAACACTCATCAGCCTGCGGCGTGGCAGCTGGTGAATCGCCTCTCTGGGGAGGATGCTCGCCTGCAAACTTGCGTGGCGGTTGCCCCTGACCCGCTCGCCCTCGATGCCACCAAGGCCGAACTGCGCAAGGCGCTGGTGGGGGAATCAGAATCTGTGGCTCTGGAGTGGCTGGGGCAGCCCGCCTGCGCCCTGGGTAACGGGGTCTACCGCTGGACCTTGAACAACGGCCTGGCCCTCGATGTGACGGTGACGGAGGGGGAGGTGACCCACAGTGAGCTCAACCGTTAAGGACTACAAGCCCCACTGGTCGGAGTTGCCGCCAACCTGGCGCTACGTGATTGGCACGGCGATGCAGGCGGGCGAGCTGCTGCTCAAGCTGGGCTGCGTGGGGGCGATCGCCACTTCAATCTGGGTGATGGTCGATCAGGAGACGAATGAAACCTGGGGGGCTCGGTTCCGCAAGGCTAGTGCTGTGGCGGAGGCGGTGGCTGGGTTCTACGACGATGACTTCAAAGCCCTCATCAGCAAAGGCGATGTGATTGCGGGCTACACAGTCAACTCGGGCTTTGGCCTGCGGATGCACCCCCTCCACCAGGAGATGCGGATGCATTCGGGTATTGATCTGCCGACGCCTGAGGGGGTGCAGGTTCATGCCATTGGCTACGCGGGGGATCGGGTGTCGGTGCGCTGCTGGAGTGACCCCAAGGGCTATGGCACGGTGGCGGATATGACCAGTTCGGCGTTCCCTGAGATCACCTTTAGGGCGGCTCACCTGTCTCATTGCAAGGGGGGT
>JBBSLR010000376.1:0-3944 GCA_038255045.1 Phormidesmidales cyanobacterium | reverse complement strand
CCGCCAATGTCAAAGGAGCAGCCCGAAGGAATGTAGTTAAATACCTCCGGCTCAAAAATGTAGATGCCGGTGTTGATCTCGGTGCTGAGGGCCTCTTCGACCGAGGGCTTTTCTTGGAACGATTGAACCTTGCCATCGGGGTCGGTGACCACTACGCCGTAGCTAGGCACCTGCTTGAGGGGCACAGTTTTCGTGACAATGGTGGCGATGGAGCCTTTTTCGCGGTGGCGGCGCACGGCCTCGGTGAGGTCGAGGTTGATCAGGGCATCGCCGCAGAGCACCACAAAGGTGTCGTCAAAAAAGGGTGAAAAGTCTTGAATTTTGCGCATGCCCCCGGCGGAGCCAATAGCGTCGCCCACTAGCTCGCCGTTTTCTTCAATGCGGCCTTCAAAGGAGTAGGCAATTTCTACCCCAAAGCGTTGCCCGTCACGAAAATAACCCTCAATTTCGTTGGCCAGGTGGCTGACGTTTACCATAATCTGGTCAAAGCCATGCTGGCGCAGCAGCTCTAGCAAAAATTCCATCACCGGCTTCTGCATGATCGGAATCATCGGCTTGGGGATGGTGTAGGTGATCGGCCGCACCCGAGTACCTTTGCCAGCAGCCAGAATCATGGCTTTCATAGAAATAAAGTCCTTTAAGTTGCGAAAAATAGGTTTACAGCAGATCAGTTTTGTTTATTGACTCAGCCTAGGGGCCAGCGTACCCGAGAAACCATCGGCAAATAATTGCCATCGGAGGCGATCGCCCTCTTGGGCCGGTCTTTGACCATCGCACCCAGCCATGCTAACAGCGCCTCCCACAAAGCCACAGATACCCAGAGAGCCTTCAAGGAGTCCTTACATTTCCTTTAGATTACCCCGGCAGCTTTGGCAGCGGTAGGCCTGGCCCGCGAGGCCGACCGCGCGCGGGTTTATCTGGGCAGATGCCATCTCAACCTAATCAGGCAGCATAAATGCCGGCAATTCGGTGTCTGCTGCGGTAATTGGGGCGCGGCTCAGGTTTCTGACCCGCAGGTCGCCGTAAAAGTTGTCTTGGGCCATCTCCACCTTTGACTGGGCCGAGAGAAACAGCAGCCCCCAAAATACGCCCACCTTCTCGTGCACCGCCTCGGCGTGGGGGCTGTCAAACTCGTGGGCGTCTTCTAGATCGGCGGGCTTAAACTGGGGCCACTGGCTGATCAGCAGCTCAAAGTCAATCCACAGCAGCTCTTCGCCCAGCTCATCCCAGTACTGGTTGAGAAAGGTTTCGAGGGCGGCGGCAATTTCGGAGAGGTTTTCTTGGTGGGCCAGCTGGGCAATGGCGCGCACCGCCTGGCGCTGGGGCTGGGGCCTGGCCCGCCGCGCCCGAATGCGCGGCTGGTGGTCAGACATGACCGTGGCCATGGTTTCGAGCTGCTGAATCAGCTCTTGCAGGGTCACCTGCCGCCGCTGGGGTATGGGGGCTACGGCCCGGCGGTGCAGGTGCCGCTCCAGGTTGCGGGGCAAGGGCACCTGCTCAGGCAGCTCTTCTTCCCAGACCTCTTCTTCGCTGGTTTCGGCCTGGGCCTCGGCCTCGGCCCGCACCATGGTGTCGGCCTTAAGCAATACCAGCATGGAGGCGTAGAGAAACCCCTGGCCCGATTCGGAGAGGTTGGCCTCGTAGGGAGTGCGGCCCTGGCTGGCCAGCGCCTCGGCCTGGGTTTTGAGCAGCGACAAAAAGCGATCAATTACGTCGATCACCTTGACATCCCACGGGTCGATTTCGCCCTGATCGGCCAGGTCGATGAGAAATGCGATCGCGGTTTGAGCCAGGGACGATGACATAGATCAAGCGGTGCAGAAAAGCTTGGAGATCGCTAGACAGCCACCCCTGTCTGAGTCGTCATGACGCGGCTATCGGCCCATGATAGCTCAAAGACCCGTTTTGGCCAGCGCATCCATCACCGCATTGATCAGCGCTTGTCCCCCGACCATGGCCATTACCCCGCACCCGAGGATCACGAAACTGACCCTGGCAATCTGCATTGGATCGGGGCCCAATGGAGAGCCGTAGGTGAGCGGCAGCGCAACTAGCACAGCACCCAGGGCAGCACCCCCAGCAAACCGCGAGCCCCACCTGAGCAGTGAGCGCTGAGTAGTCTTAGTAGGGTCACTAGCGTCGGGCATCATGATGTCTCCCATAGCTCAACATCCAGTCCATTAGCCAAATCATAACAACTGAAGTCGATGTCGATACTGGCCCACCCCTTCAGCCCCGCTGGCCGCCACTAAGCGATCGCTTCCCCATCTTCGACCTGGGCGGCAGGCAGCAGCAGGCTTTGCTCTTCGAGTTTGACCTGGTAGCGCTGCACGTCTTGCTCTAGCTCCTGAATTCGAATTTCGCGCTGCTGCACCTGCTTGCCAACGGACATGTAGCCCTGCACCTGGGCCCAGACGCTAAACACCCAGGCAAACACGGCACCAATGCCCATGGCGATAATCAGCTCGACGCACAGGGGCGATTCCACATCTAGCCCTGGGGCGATATGAATAATTACCGGCTCGGTGTTCTCAATGCCAAATAGCACCAGGGCTAGGGCAATCACAAAGATAACGACGAAATTTATCTGCCTCATGGCTCTGGGCCTCCCATCGCTAGGTCAAATCGATAGGTCTATTTAACCAGGCAGACTTTAACTTTGGCCAAAGGTTTTTAGAAAGAGGGTGAGAGATCGGGGCGGGGCGCACTGCTGTGCGCCCGTACATGAGGAAGACACCGAAAAATTAGGGGTGGGTGGGGGACTTGGGCTTGAAGATTCGGTAGCGGAGGCCGTAGCCCGCTAAAACCAGGGCCACGATCCCAACGCTGCCCAGGGCGATGGCGTTGGGCAGCCAAAAGACGGCATCAATCGCTGTAATCTGTCCAGGCTTGAGCGACCAGGTGGCCCCTGTGGAGTCTTGGGCCAGGGGCGCAGTGGCGGTGGGGGCAATGTCGGCTAGCCCCCAGGGCACCTGAAGGCGAAAGCGGAGGTCGGCCCAGGCGGCCTCCGCTGGCTCGTTGCCCGGTCGGGGTGATTCGAGGGGGAGCTGGCTCAGGTCGAGGGTATAGGTGAGGTGGGTGCGGCTGGCCAACAGCCAGTTGGTTTGCTCGATGTCGAGGGCAAAGGGCACAGGTTCCCAGCCGAGCAGTTGTAGGTAGGCAGGGCTGTCCCCAGGGGAGGTTTCTCCGGCAGCGACCTTGGCCCCTGGGGCGATCGCTGAGGATGGGGAATCGGCAAACAGCTGCTGAAAGCGATCGCCCAGGTCGGCGGCGGTGCCAAAGGGAACGGTGAGGGTAACGGTTTGGGGGCCTTGGCTGAGCTGGCCACCGAGGGGGCGCGATCGCCCCTGCAATGCCTCTAGCCAGGGGGCTAGGGTGGGCTGGGCCAGGGCGGCCCCGCGCTCGCTGAGGTCAATGGTCTGCGAAATCTGCCCGTGGGTTTGGTGGTCAAAGCGCAGGGTGAGGTCGTAGCGCAGGCAGCCGCTCAGGGCCAGCGGCAGCACCAGCAGAGCTAGCAGCCGCCCCCCGAACCGTCCCGAGAATCGCCTGAATATCGGGTGAATGAGTCGCATTTGCCTACGTTAAACCCCAGTGTCATGGGCCAAAATCACTCCTCCTACCCAGTTTCGCTCCCCTGGCCAAGGCTATACCATATAGAGCCATAGATCCAAAGGTAGTTGGTAGCGCTGCATGAATGACCTTTCCCCTGCCCCCACGACCGCCTGGCACGCCGTTGGTATCGACGAGGCCCTAGGCCAGCTTGAGAGCAGTGCTGACAACGGCCTCAGCGCCCAGACGGTGGTAGATCGCCGCCATCAGTATGGCCCCAACGAGCTGGAGGAGGTGGGGGGTCGCCCCACCTGGCGCATTTTGCTCGACCAGTTCACCAACATCATGCTGCTGATGCTGATGGCGGTGGCGGTGGTGTCGGCGGTGATCGCCCT
>JBBSLR010000375.1:0-3947 GCA_038255045.1 Phormidesmidales cyanobacterium | reverse complement strand
CCCGCTACATTGTCGCCAGCGATGCTAGCGGAGGCCGGGGCGGCAAACCCAAACCAGAGAAACACTACAAGCGCTACAGCAAAAAACCGTCGCATAAATTGTTCCTTTTAATTACCTAAGAAACCTAGGGCGATTTGAACGTAAAGTTAAGTTTTTTGAACAAAAATCCACCCAACTTGGTCGCCATAATAACCCGCACCCGAACCCCCGTAAAGCTAAGATCGGTGGGGTGTTTACATCTCTACAAACTACTCTACAAATTAGGACGCACCTGACTCAGTTCATCCCCCATGGCGACTACATCAAATGGCGACGAAAATGGCGACGATTTTGGCTCTAGAAACCAGCTGTGACGAGACGGCGGCGGCGGTGGTGCGCGATCGCACCATTCTCAGCAGCGTGGTCGCCTCCCAAATCGCCGTCCACCAGCCCTACGGCGGCATAGTGCCCGAGGTGGCCTCCCGCTACCACGTTGCCACCCTGGGCGACAGCATTAGCGCCGCCCTAGAGCAGGCCGAGGTGGGCTGGTCAGACATTGACGGCGTGGCTGCCACCTGTGCGCCGGGCCTGGTGGGGGCACTGCTGGTGGGGCTAACGGCGGGCAAAACCCTGGCCATGGTGCACCAGAAGCCATTCCTCGGCATTCACCACTTAGAAGGGCACATCTACGCCAACTATTTGGCTGACCCCGACCTGGTGCCCCCCTACCTGTGTCTGCTGGTGTCTGGGGGGCACACCAGTTTGATCTACGTCAAGGGCTGTGGCCAATATCAAACCCTGGGCCACACCCGCGACGATGCCGCTGGCGAAGCCTTCGATAAAGTGGCCCGGCTAATGGGGCTGGGCTACCCCGGCGGCCCGGTGATGGATCAGCTGGCCCAGCAGGGCAACCCCAAGGCATTCCCACTGCCCGAGGGAAATATTTCCCTGCCCGAGGGAGGCTTTCACCCCTACGACTCCAGCTTTAGCGGCCTGAAAACGGCGATGCTGCGCCTGGTCGAAAAGCTGCGGGCCGAGGGGGGCGACCCGCTGCCCGTGGCTGACCTGGCGGCGAGCTTTCAGGCGACGGTGGCCCGCAGCCTGACCCGGCGGGTGGTGGCCTGTGCCCAGGCCTACGGTCTGACCACCGTGGCCGTGGGGGGTGGAGTGGCGGCCAACAGCGGGTTGCGCCAGCACCTGCGACAGGCCGCCGCAGAGCACGGTCTGCGGGTGATCTTTCCGCCCCTGAGTCTCTGCACCGACAATGCCGCCATGATTGGCTGTGCCGCCGCCGACCACCTAGCCCAGGGCCACCGCTCGGGGCTGAGCCTAGGGGCGCAGTCGCGGCTCGATCTGGCGCGGGTAATGGAGCTGTACGAGCCTATCTTGGTGGCTTGACGCTACACTGGGTTTGCCAGGTTTATTGTGGCAACGCCTTGGGCCTCTGCCCAGGGGCTAGTTCCTATAGGGTCTATGGTCTCACTACGTTTTTCTCAGTTTCGGCCTGCTCAGCATCTGGCGGGCCTAGGCGCGATCGCCCTCAGTGTCATGCTGCTGGCTGGCTGCGGTGCCCAGAGCGACGGTGCGGCAGACGGGGCGATCGCCTACGAAGCCCAGCTGGCCGGGCACCTGACTGCCACCGGTGGAGTTATGTACGGTGCCTACTGGTGCCCCCACTGCGCCGATCAGAAAGCTATGTTTAGCGACTCCGTCGACCTAATGCCCTACGTAGAGTGCGCGGCCGACGGTGAAAATGCCCAGCCCGAGCTGTGTCAGCAGCGCGGCATTGAGGGCTACCCCACATGGGAGATTGACGGCCAGCTCTACCCAGGGGTGCGATCGCTAGATGAGTTGGCCGACCTGTCAGGCTTTCCCCAGCCGGAGTAAACCCTGACCTAAGGCAACACTTGGCCAAACCAGAGGGGCTGCCACCAGTTACCCACTATTTCTTTATTCAATAAATTCCATTGCAAAACCCTAGCTCCCATCCCCATGGCCATCTGCACGAGGTCGGCCCCGCCGCCGACAGCGCCGTGCAACCCCATGTCCATGACCCCGAGTCGCTGCAGCGCATCGTCAATCGCCTGGCCCGCATTGAAGGCCACATTCGCGGCATTAAGACCATGGTGCAGGAAAGTCGCCCCTGTCCTGATGTGCTGGTGCAGGTGGCAGCGGTGCGCGGTGCCCTAGACCGAGTCGCCCGGATTATTCTTGACGAGCACCTGAGTGAGTGCATTGGCCGCGCCGCCGTAGAGGGCAACATTGAGGCTGAAATCGCCGAACTCAAGGCAGCGCTAGATCGCTTTTTGCCGTAGTTGATCGACCTGAATGCGGGATCAGCTAAGACGCAGGGTATGACTTCTAGCTGTGCCGGATAGCTACGCGGGAATGAAGCGATCGTGCTGGCGCAACAGCTGGCGCTCAAACTGGCGCACCCAGTGGCTGAAGCGATCGCTCTCTTGGGCGGTGGCAAACTTCAAGGATCGGCCCAACAGCAGGGCGACGTACTCTTTTTTAGTGCGCACCACAATGGCGGTTTGCTGATCTAGGTCAATGCAAATATGAGAAAATCCCTCCAGCTTAAGGGAGGACATCAGCAACAACTTTAGACCCAGGGCCTGAAACACGAGCTGCACCCAGCTGGTACTTTCGTTGTCGGCGGTGATGAAGTACTCGCGGGGAAGACCGCTGAAATCAAAAATGGCAACCCCCAGAATATCTGCCAACAGGGCATCTTGGGCAGATAGAGAGGCCGTCGCCTGGGTCGGTACAGATGCCTTAACCGTAGTCATAGAAGAATCTAACGTGGTGGCACGGGATGTTAACGGAGCAGGCCAAGGAGGGAGCAGGCCTGCGGCAGAACCCCAATTAACAGTATTGTACCCAGCCCCCAGAGTAAACTGTAATTGAGCGGAGCGTGGGGCAGACATTAGAGGATTCCATCTAAATAAACCTCCCCTTCGAGGTCGCAAACTCGGCCCGTTGGGCCGGTTGCCGTAAAACGCTGGATAAGTATTTAGCGGGAACACTCTAAACCTCGTCGGGGTCTACTCCGAGTTCACGCAGGCGCTCGTACATGGTGGGCAAGTGCCCCTGGGGAGCCAGGGGCGGGTCAGCCTGGGGAATGGGGTAGGGCGGCGAAACCATAGCCGTGGAGGGTGAGGAATACAGTCATCTTATAGAACTTTTGCCGAATGGCTGTCTTGGTGAGGTTCGGTGGCGAGAAAGTGGCCGATTAGATAGAGTGAGCCGCACAGCACGCGCAGATGGCCGGGGACTGCGGCGATCGCCGCCAACCCCTCCCCTAACGAACCAGAAACCTGGCAACGGGATAGATCTGGGCAGACGGAGCGGGCGATCGCCGCCAGTTCCCCCGGCAGCGCTGTCTCATGGCCGGGCACGGGCACCAGGTGTAGCGCATCCCCTGGGCGCAGCAGGGCCGCAAAAATATCGCTGTGGTCCTTAGTGGCCAGCATGCCCATCAGCCAGGTTGTGCTCTGGGGATTGCCGGGTTGGTCAGCCCACCAGCGATCGACGTAGTGGCGCAGCACCTCGGCGGCGGCAGGGTTGTGGGCACCGTCGAGCAGCAGCGAGTATCCCTGGGGGGCTTGGCCCCACCGCACCCACTGGAGGCGACCGGGCCAGCGGGCCTGGGCCATGCCGCGCGCGATCGCCTTCTCCGAAATCTCCCAGCCCTGGTGGCGCAGGGTTTGCAGGGCGGCGATCGCCACGGCAGAGTTCACCAGCTGATGATCGCCCAACAGCGCCAGGGGATAGGTCACTTCCCCGCTGCGGGCCTGCCCCTGCGACCATGGCACCGCTGGTGCGGGCCACACAGCCGGGCAGCCCAATGCTTCAAGCCTTGCCGCTACCACCGCCTTTGCCTCCGGGGGCAGCGGGCCAATCACCGCCGGTCGCCCTGGCTTCAGCACCCCGGCTTTTTCGCGGGCGATATCCGCCAGGGTGGG
>JBBSLR010000374.1:0-3966 GCA_038255045.1 Phormidesmidales cyanobacterium | reverse complement strand
GCATTCGGTTTTTGTTTAGCCCCAACCCCGGCGAGCCGCTGCAACCCCTGGCGGAGACGGCCTCGGGCGGCGAGATGAGCCGGTTTTTGCTGGCGCTAAAGGCCTGCTTTTCGCAGGTTGACCCGGTGGGCACGCTGGTGTTTGACGAAATTGACGTGGGGGTGTCGGGCCGGGTGGCCCAGGCGATCGCCGAAAAGCTCTACCAGCTGGGTCGCCAGCACCAGGTGCTGTGCGTCACCCACCAGCCCCTGGTGGCAGCCCTGGCCGATGCCCACTTTAGGGTCGGCAAACAGGTGGTAGAAGCGGCTTTGGCCCAGGGTGCTCAAGCGGGCGAAGGCGAGCGCACGGTGGTGCGGGTGCTGCCCCTGTCGCCCACCGAGCGGCGAGAAGAGCTGGCCGAGCTAGCCGGGGGCGAGTCAGACCAGCAATCTCTGTCCTTTGCAGAGGCGCTTTTGTCCCAGGCGAACAGTATTCGGGAAAAAAGTTGAGGCTGGCCCCGGTCTATTCAACGGTCTCTTGAAAGGGAGAGAGGCCTCTCTAACCCTAGCTGGCCCTAAAAACCCGACAGCGCTGGTCAGGCAGGGCTGTCAGTCAGTCATCATCGGTTGGCGGGCCGGGGGCTATAAGTCTCTCACTAGAGGCTTTCTGCCCAGTAGGGGCAATATTCTCGCTAAAATAATGTGCTGCCTCTATGAAACCCAAGGCTTATGGTTACGATTCCCTCCGATTTACCCTCTAGCGTTCAGGCTGATCTGGCCACGATACTTGAGCAATTGCCCCACATGGAGCATGGCAAACTCATTCGCCAGGTACTAGAGACCATTGTGCGCATGGTGGGGCGCGAGGCCGATCGCCTAGACTGGAAGATCTTGAGCCACGCCCTGCTGGATATGGAGCAGGGGTTTCAGGTTTTTTATCCCTACCGCCACACGCGCAAGATTACGATTTTTGGCTCGGCCCGCACGGGCGCAATCAGCCCCGACTATCAGCTGGCCGAGCAGTTTGCCAAGCAGGTGACCGAGCTGGGCTTTATGGTCATGACCGGGGCCGGGGGCGGCATTATGGAGGCGGGTAACGCCGGGGCTGGCCCAGAGCATTCCTTTGGGCTAAATATTCAGCTGCCCTTTGAGCAGGGGGCTAACCCGGTGATGACGGGCGACCCCAAGCTGATCAACTTCAAGTATTTCTTCACCCGCAAGCTGTTCTTTTTGCGAGAAAGCGATGCTCTGGTGCTGTTTCCGGGCGGCTTTGGCACCCAAGACGAGGCCTTTGAGTCGCTGACGCTGATTCAAACCGGCAAGGCCGACCCTATGCCCATCGTGCTGGTCGATCACCCCGACGGCAACTACTGGCAGGGCTGGGATGGCTACATTCGCACCCATCTGCTCAGCCGGGGGCTGATCAGCCCCGATGACCCCAGCCTCTACACCATCACCGACAATGTGGATGATGCCTGCCACGCCATCAGCAGCTTTTACCGGGTGTATCACTCCTGCCGCTATACGAGCGATCGACTGATTATTCGGCTAAAGTGCAATATCTCCGATGCGGCCGTGGAGCTGCTCAACCAAGAGTTTGGCGACATTTTGGCTAAGGGCACCATTGAAAAATCTGCTCCCTTGCCCGAAGAGCAGAAAGATGAAACCGCTGACCTGCCTCGGCTGATCATGCACTTTAACAACCGCGACTTTGGTCGGCTGCATCGGTTTATCTGGCGGCTCAACGACCTGGGCGACCACCGCCCCGAGGCGCAGCATCCTGAGAAGAAGTAGGTGAGTGGGTGAGTCCATGTCCCAGGTTCAAGCGTTTTTAGATCAGCTTTACCACGAGTACAAGGGGCTCAGCGAGGGCCGCGTGGCCTCCTACATTCCTGAGCTGGCGCGGGCTAACCCCGATTGGTTTGGCATCAGCCTTGTCACCCTCGATGGCCGCACCTACGAGGTCGGCGATGTGGCGCAAAAATTCACCATTCAGTCGATCTCAAAGGTGTTTGTCTACGCCATGGCCCTGGAGGACTATGGCCGCGACCAGCTGCTCAAAAAAGTGGGGGTAGAACCCACTGGCGACCCCTTTAATTCGCTCATTCGCCTCGACGAAGACTCAAAGCGGCCCGAAAACCCCATGGTCAATGCCGGGGCGATCGCCACCACCGCCCTGATCCCCGGGCGGGACCCCGCCGAGCGCCTCAATCGCCTGCTGTCGATGTTTCAGCGCTACGTGGGCGATGAGGTGTTTGTCGATGTCTCGACGTTTATGTCAGAGCGCTCCACCGGGCACCGCAACCGCGCCATGGCCCACCTGATGCTCAACTTTGGCATGATCGACCAGCCCATTGACGAAGCCCTAGATCTCTACTTTCAGCAGTGCTCTCTGCTGGTCACCACCCACGACCTGGCGGTAATGGCGGCGACCTTGGCCAATCAGGGGGTCAACCCCATCACCCAAGCGCGGGCCGTTGGGGCCGACCATGTGCGCGATATTCTCAGCGTGATGTACACCTGCGGCATGTATAACTTTGCCGGAGAGTGGGCCTTTCGGGTGGGCATACCGGCCAAGAGCGGCGTATCGGGAGCCATTCTGGCGGTGGTGCCCAACCGGGCGGGCATCGCGGTGTTTTCGCCGCCCCTCGATGGCCACGGCAACAGCTTGCGCGGGCTGAAGGTGTTTGAGGCGCTCTCTCAGCAGTACGGCTTTCACCTGTTTGATCTATCCCTGGGCCGCTGCAACTTTGCCAACAGCGACTAGTGGAGATCTACGCTGCGGCTTCCCACAGCTGCATCAGCGTTACCTCCCACACCAGCCGAGGATTCACAAACCGGCGTAAGTAGCCCTTGGCGGCTTCAAAGCCCGGTAGCCAGCGGGCGCTGTTGGTGGGGTTGCTCTGCCAGTACCAATTCAGCAGGTAGTCTAGCAGCCAGAGCTGTGACTCGGTATCGAGCGCCTTGGCCACCTGGCGAGCCTGGTCGAGGGCATCCCGCAGGCTGTGGGGCGGCTGTTGCAGAGCGATGAGCAGCTCTGGGGGAATGGTTTGGAGCTGTTGGTAGGCGGCGATCGCCCCCCCCGGACTGCCCTGGGCCATGGCCAGCATCTGAGGATGCTGCAATACTTCCTCCTGCCCCACCCGGCTCAGCACCGTCGCCATATCTGCCGCGTTGAGCCGCTGGAAGGGTATCGTCTGACAGCGAGAGACGAGGGTGGGCAGCAGCGCCTGGGGGCCTGGGGCCAGCAGCACAATCGTGGCCTGACCGGGTTCTTCTAGGGTTTTGAGCAGGCCGTTGGCGGCTCCCTCGGCCATGGTCTCGGCGGCCTCGATCACCACCACCGCACGGGGCGCTTCTAGGGGCGGGCGACTCAAAAATTGGGCGATCTGCCGCACCTGCTCTAGGCGAGTCTGGGGCGGGCTTTTGCGGGATATCCCAGCTTCTGCCGCCTGGGATGCGCCCACTAGCTTGCCCTGGTGCAGGTAGGTCGGCTCCACCCACAGCAGGTCGGGGTGGTTGCGCTGGGCTATGCGCCGCCCCAGGGCAGTGGCCGGTTCCCCCTGGGGGGAGGTAAACAAGACTTCCGTAAAGCGCTCTGCCGCCAGCCGCCGCCCGACCCCGTGGGGGCCAGCAAACAGGTAGGCGGGGGCCACCCGCTGCTGGTCGATCGCGCGGCACAGCAGGGCCACGGCGGTGGCCTGGCCCACTAGGGCATCAAACTGGGGGCGTACCACTGCTCTAAATACCTATTGACAACAGCAAAAATTTTGGCGGCGACGGTGTCTGCATCGCCCGCCGCATCAATGGCCACAATCCGCCCTGGGTGCTGTTGGGCCAGCGCCTCAAACCCCCCCTGCACCCGCTGGTGAAAGGCCAGATCGGCCTGCTCCATGCGATCGGCAACCCCGCGCTGGCGGGTGCGGGCTAGCCCCGCAGCGGCGTCGAGCTGGAGCCACAGGGTGAGGTCGGGCACCAGCCCCCCGGT
>JBBSLR010000373.1:0-3977 GCA_038255045.1 Phormidesmidales cyanobacterium | reverse complement strand
TCTCGGGCAGGCCACCCCCGGTAATGTGGGCCATACCGTGGATGGTCAATCCCTCGCGGCGGGCCTTGAGTACGGGGTCTACATAGATCTGGGTGGGGGTGAGAAACAGCTCCCCCAGGCTGAGGTCGCCCAGGGCTGGCACCGCCTCATCCCAGCGGTAGCCCGAGCCGCCGCCGGGGCGATCGCCCTCGGCCACCACCTTGCGCACCAGGCTAAAGCCGTTGCTGTGCAAGCCACTGCTGGCTAGACCAATCACGCGATCGCCCACCTGCACCTGGCTGCCATCTAAGATTTGAGACTTTTCCACCACGCCCACGCAAAACCCGGCCAGGTCATACTCACCGGGGCCGTAGAACCCTGGCATTTCAGCGGTTTCGCCCCCCAGCAGGGCACAGCCCGCCTGGCGGCACCCGGCCACAATACCCTCCACCACATCAGCTAGGGCCGCCGGCTCTAGTTTGCCGGTGGCCAAATAGTCGAGAAAGAACAGCGGCTCGGCCCCGCTGGTGAGAATATCGTTGACGCACATGGCCACCAGGTCGATGCCGACCGTGGTGTGGCGCTGGGTGGTTTGGGCAATTTTGAGCTTGGTGCCCACCCCATCGGTGCCCGACACTAGCACCGGCTCGCGGTAGCCGGTGGGCAGCTCGCAGAGGCCGCTAAACCCGCCCAACCCGCTGAGCACCTCAGGCCGGCGGGTGCTCTCTACCATGGTGCGAATGCGCTGTACAAAGCTGCGTCCCGCCTCTACATCTACACCAGCATCCCGATAGTCCATGGGGTTAATCCTTACGTGTGGCCAGTCTCTTACCTTAGAAACAGGGGTCAGCTTCGTCAATGGGTGTCAATCGGTTATCCAGTCAATTGGTTATTCCAAGGGTTATTAAAAAAGAGGAGGTGTTCAAGGCAGCAAAAACAGTGATGGAAATGCCCAAGCGTTTGCACCCAGTCCTATAACAATGTTGAGACTTTGGGATCCGGGTTCTGCGATCGCCACCTCGAATCCTCCACCATCGGCCCCAGTATTTTGCCGACACGGGAACTGCCCTTGTTCCAGAATTTTGATCCTTTGCTGACCAAAACCGCTCAAATCCGTAAATAGACTGATTGTATTTACATAACTAATGTGACCCAACCTATAACCAATCCGAAAGTCAAATCAAGTGCCGTTAGCCCCAGAAAGTCTAGCTACCGCGCCAGCTTGGGGATTTCTGTGTGAGCAGCTACTTTTTTATTTTGTAGCCGAAAGTTAAGCCCGCCGAATCTCCCCGGATTCGCAATGCTGTTTCAACGTGCTAAGTTACATTTCGACAAAAACCGAAGACCGATCTGTAACGGGTAAGGGACGCAAGGCAGTGCCTGTGCTGCCTGTTCTGCTGCTTCTCCCTGGGGCCAGAATTTGTTTCCTGCTCTTCCTGTTGAACTCTTTTGGTGTACATGAAACATTCCCTATTGGGCGGGCTGACGGTTGCCGTCGCCATGTCCGCTTTTGGAGCACCGTTGCCCAGTCAAGCTCAGGATACTAGCGCCAGCGGTCTTTCCCGAGACGCTGAAGCCGAACATCATGCCGATGCCCCATCCATCTCCCAAGAGACCCTCCTTCAACCCGCTGATCCAGGTGTACTGGTCGACGCCGACCCTTCAAACCCTGAGACCGACAAGCCTGAGTCAGCCCTACTTATTCAGCCTTCTGACGAAACCCAAGCAGCCGTTGACCTCGCCACGGTATACCCCCACGCCCTAGACACTCGGCAGGCCGCTACTGTCTATATCCGCTCAATTCCGGTGGTGACTGTGTTGGGCGACGAGCTAGAAACTCTTAGCGCCAGCAGCAGACCTGCGGCCAGTTCTCCCGACTACGAGGCTCCGGCCCAGCGAGCCAGCGAAATTTTAGCTCACCTGCAGGAGCTAGCGGCCGATGGCGATGCTGCCGACATCAAGGCCCGCTGGGACAGCGACGATAGTGCTTTTGTAGTGGCCTGGGGCAGTGAAGCCATCTTTACCCTCGACGATCAAACCATCTTGCCCGATACCACCGAAAACCCCGGCGAAGATGCTCTGCAAATTGCCAATCGGCTGCGGCGACTGCTGGGTGATGCGCCGCCCCTAGCGCGGGTTGAAGGGCTACCCCAGCCCCCAGCCCCTGATCGGCGGCTGGGAGTCGTGACATCGACTCTGAGCGGTATGGCCTCTTGGTATGGGCCTGGCTTCAATGGGCGACGCAGCGCCAGCGGTGAGGTGTTTGACCAAAATGCCCTAACGGCGGCCCACCGTACCCTGCCCTTTGGCACTCAGGTGAGGGTGACGAGTCTGGCCTCAGGCCAGTCAGTGGTGGTGCGCATCAACGACCGAGGCCCCTTTGGCCATGGCCGGGTAATTGACTTGTCGGCGGCGGCGGCGGCCCAAATTGGGTTGAGGGCCAGCGGCGTCGGCCGCGTACAGCTTGAGGTGCTGTCGGCCCCGTAGCCGCTGGCCCTCATGGCCCTCAACCTGCCTCGACGCTGCTGCCCTCGAAGTGGTTGTGAGTCGGTCAAACCCCCTCGGTCACCTCGGCCAGAGGGGGTTTTGGCGAGAGCTGCTGACCTGAAGCCTGGAGCTATAGCGATCGCCAGAATGGTTAGGCCATGACCTACACCCCTGGAGCGATGGCTACACGCCACTGCACTGCCCCAGTTTTTGCCCCTGGAAGGGGCCGATGTCCTAAGCGCGAGGGCCATCGCTATAAAACAAACTGAGGTCATGTAGAACACATTCCAGGGCAGCGCTTGAACCAATATGTTCTCGACTCTAAATCTGGTAGGGTATTACCGCTGGAAAGGGGTGGCCAGAAGTTCAGCTGTCACACTCAGCTGTCATACATAGTCACGCAGCAAAGGTAGGACATTGTGCGGGTACTCAAGACGGTTAACGGGGTAAGGCGCTATCTGGCCCAGGGGCGCGGCGGCAAAACTACGGTAGAGAATGCCCCAACGGTGGGTCTGGTGCCAACCATGGGCAACCTGCACCAGGGGCACCTCAGCCTAATTGAACGAGCCCGACGAGAAAATACCCTGGTTCTAGTCAGCATCTTTTTGAACCCGCTCCAGTTTGGCCTCCAGGAAGATCTGGCCCGCTACCCCCACACCCCAGAACAAGACCTGCACCTCTGTCAGCAGGCCGGAGTCGATGCAGTATTTATGCCCACTCCAGAGGTCTTCTACGGCCACCGTGCCCCCCTAGCCACAGCCATCACCCAGGTAATGCCTCCCGGGGACATGCTGGCGGTGCTGTGCGGCCCTCACCGGCCTGGCCACTTTGAGGGCGTGACCACGGCGGTGACTAAGCTGCTCAGTCTGGTGGCCCCCAGCCGGGCCTATTTTGGCTATAAAGACGCGCAGCAGCTGGCGATCCTTAAACGTCTGGCCAAGGATTTGAACCTACCTGGCAAGATCGTCGGTTGCCCCATCGTGCGGGAGGCCAGCGGCCTGGCCCTGAGTTCGCGCAATGTCTATTTGAGCGCCGCCGAGCGGCAGCAGGCGGCGGCGCTCTATCGGGGTTTGATGGCCACCCAGGATCTCTTTAAGGCTGGGGAGCGCCACTGCCCAGCGCTGGTGGCGGCGGTACGGCAAGAACTGGCCCAGTCGTCGGCCCTGCGGCCCCAATACGTGGAGGTGGTGCACCCTGAAACCCTGCTGCCGCTGGACTCTATTGAAACCCTGGGGATGCTGGCGGTGGCCGCCCACCTGGGCGACACCCGCCTGATTGACAATGTGCTGCTGCGCGATCGCCAGCCGATTGTGGCCATTGATGGCCCTGCCGGGGCGGGCAAGTCTACGGTGGCCCGCCAGGTCGCCCAGCGGCTCAGTTTGCTCTACCTCGACAGCGGTGCTATGTACCGGGCGGTGACCTGGCTGGCCCTAGAGCGGGGGGTCGATGTGCAGGACGAGGTGGCGATCGCCGAGCTAGTCCAAGACTGCGACCTGCACCTCACCGCCTCG
>JBBSLR010000372.1:0-3997 GCA_038255045.1 Phormidesmidales cyanobacterium | reverse complement strand
TGGCCAATGACGGTTTCAACGCCCTGGCGGTGATGACTGAGCAGCCGATTAAATCCGGCGTCGTAGGTGTGCATCGTTTTTCTTTGAGGCGTTAACAACTGAAGTCCTTGGTGCGCCAACTGAGTCGTTAAGCTTTGGCGGATATAGCCTTTATCGCCAAGCAGCAAGCCTTCAAGCCCGACGACAAGTTCAGGCACAACATCACGTTCATCACGGTTGGCCGGGGTCACCGCCAAACCCAGAACAGCTCCTTGAGCGGTGACGAGCAGGTGCCCTCGAAACCCATAGAAGGTGCCCAACTTGGTGGCCGAGTGGCCAAAACTGGCACTCCCCTGGAACACCCGAGCCTGGGGTGCCCGCTTAAAGCCACAGACGGGCATTGGGAACCCGTCAATCAGGTAGAGGTCTTGCTGGTCGGCAGCCAGCGCTCGAATCAGCCGTTGATGCACCAATTGTTTGTACTGCCAGAGGTTGGCGGCTTGCCGGATAAAGGTGCTGCGATGGCCGAGACCCGGGAACCAGGCCTGCCAATGACGACGAAAATACTGCCAAATGGCGCTGTCATCGTGATGGCCCAGAAATTCCCCGACAATTTCCAGGGTGAGGACTTCGCTATCACTGAGACCTGGGGCAAATCCCCGACTGCGAGGGGGATACAGGGTAAGTAACGATTCGAGATGGGCGTCAACGCACAAATAGACCGCGATGATAAACTCGTCGATGTTGAACATGGTTTTGCCTCCATGAAACTGCTAGACCCTTTGATAGCTCTAGCGTTTGGAGACAAAACCTTTTCTTTAGAATTAGTTGCACATCGCGTTAGTAATCCATCGGTAATCTCCTGTGGTGAATGCGACGGTGAAACCGCGATTGCTGCCTTACAATCACCACTATCTAATGGACAGCCATTTTTCTCCTAATGGACAGCCATTTATCTCTTGCAGATTATTGCTGAGGCTTGGTTCAAACTTGCGCAGAGCTTAGTCCTGCCCCCCGAACCCCAATACGTAGCTCCTTCCTGAAACCCCTAGCCAGCCGTGCAGAGCCAGATCACCTACATCGATAGCGACACCCTAAGGCCCGCACCCGGCCTGTCGGCGGGTCGGGTGCGGGTGTCGAGCCAAGCCCTGGCCTGGGAGGGTCTCTACATCGAAAAGGGCGAAAACGACGGCTTCATCCCCAACGACGTTACCCTTACCCAGCACTACTTTGCCATGCACGTCGGCCCGCCCCTGGAGTGGGAGTGGAAGGACGGCAGCCAGTTCAAAACCCATTGCTACAGGGCAGGCGACCTGTGGGTGAACCCGGCGGGGATGCCCTTTTCTCACCGCATCAGTGGCTACAACCAGTTCGTGCTGCTCACCCTTGACCCCGGCAAAATCGCTGAACTGGTGCCGGATCGCCTTCTGCTCCAGCACCAGGCCTTTCAGCGACGGCATCAGGCCCAGGATCGGCACCTGCAATCGATGATACAGACCCTGCTGGTGGAGGCTGAGCTGGGCGGGCCAAACGGGCGACTGTTTGCCGAGACCTTGGGCACGGCGATTGCCACCCACTTCGTCAATCACTACAGTCTTGATAGTGCCAATCCTTGGCCGCAACTCTCACCGATGGATTGCCAGCGGCTGGGGCGCGTGGTTGACTATATCGAAGCCCACCTCACCGCCGACCTTACTCTGGCGGAGCTGGCCCTACAGGCGGGGCTGAGCAAGTTCCACTTCTCCCGGCTGTTCAAAGAGGCCACGCGCCTCACGCCCCACCGGTATGTGCAGCAGCGCCGCATTGAGCGGGCTGCCCAGGCGCTCCGGCGCAGGGGAGTAGCCATTGCTGCCGTGGCGATCGAGTTTGGTTTTGCCGATCAATCCCACTTCACTCGCGTCTTCAAACAGGTGAAGGGCGTTACCCCCAAACAGTTTTTAGCCCTGCATCGCTAAATTGGCCCCATGTCCCTGGTGGGCTGCTGCGCTTCGTAACGCCGCCCTTTGTGGAGTCGACCTGCGAGGGTTCAACCTGAGTGAAGCCAAGCTCAGTGGAGCTTACCTGTCTGGTGCTAACTTGACTGGAACCAACCTGACCATGGCTTTTCTGTTCAAGGCCGACCTTCATGGAGCCAACCTCCGTAACGCTAGGCTCAGCGAGGCTAGTCTTGGTGAGGCCAACCTGACTGGGATAACCCTCAGTGGGGCTAACCTGGTGAGGGGCAGACTGATTGAGGCCAACATAGGCTCAGCCCCAGCTAGAGCAAGCCAAGGCCATCGATGCACAAAGACCCCCATGGACACCGCTGGCCCTGGGGGGTCTTGATGGGGACGAGAGAGGCTAGGGCCTGATCGCGCTATGGGGCCACCCCCGCCAGGGACTCAGCGGAGATGGGGTCACCGCGTCGTACGCAGTGACGATTTCGGCGCGGGTTGTGTCGAAGGTTTGAGATAGAGAGGCCATGGATATGGATAGTTAAACGGTAACGGCATCGTCTATGAGTTCAATTATAGCAGTCAATAAATTTATAGCGGTATACAAAAATCTATGTCATTCATCCAACCCGGCAGGGTTTTCGCCGGGTGAGGAATAGACTCAGCCCTAGATGGAGCAGGCCAGGGCCATCGATGCATACAGAACCCCCACGGGCACCGCTGGCCCATAGGGGTTCTGTATGGGGAAGTGAGCTGCTGGGGGTGCGATCGCGCTATCGGGCCACCCCAGCGAGGGACTCAGCAGTGATGGGGGCACCGCGTCGCAGCTCCTGCCATTGGGCCTCGATAGGCTGGTAGCTGCACACACAAACCACAATCTTTATACCGGTGTCGGGGCTGTTGAACTGCTGCACCTCAGACACAACCCAGTCCCCATCCTTGCCATGGGTGACGCCGTTGCCGGGGTCTGCCAGGTTTGCGTACTCTCGCACCCGCTCACCAATTACGGGCATTGAGTCGGAGTAATCATGCTCTTCCGCCAGGATGGAGGTTAGCCCTCCAGCAGGCAGCAGTTTGCGCTCCTCCCAGCCAGGAGCACTCAACCCGTCTGCCTTGTAAAGAATCCAGGTTTTGTTAGTCGCCATAGCGGGTGTCCTCAAAACTGGTTTGCTCACCGTAGAAAACGCAATTGACCTTCAGTATAGGCCCGTTAGTGGGTTCGACTCGCTTCAGCTTCCACGCGTTGCGATTGGCCATCACATCACACTGTTCTGGGTCAGTGGCGGCATGGATGTTCTCCTGGGAGCGATCGCTCTGCGGATTGCTCATGCCTCCGACTCCCTATCTTCGAGCAGGTCAACGCCGCGCACTGTTCCCCCAAGTTCAGACAACTAAGTGAGCGCCGCCGCAATCTGGTCAAGGCGATCGCCGTTGATTTTGGGCATTGTCTCAGCCGTGCGCAGTGCCGACACAGCATTGGTGCTAATGCCCAGCTCATCAGCCAGCGCCTTACCCGATACCCGATGCCGGGCCATTAACTCATTCAGCCGCCACATTGTCGGCATCAAACCCGCGCTCATAGGACAACTCCATCAAGGTACAGGGCAAGCGTAGCTCATATCAATCAAAGTTACACTTATAAATATAAATGCAAAACTTAGATGAATACAGCATTACGGTACTTGCAACTAAGCCTACAGAGACTGCTGCCCCCACATCCAGTCTAACCCTGGCCCCTGGGCAAAACGCCTCTAGGCCAGCCCCGACTGGAGCGGGCTAGGGGTATCGTGCTAGATGCGCATCTGGGTTCTTCCTGACAGGCGAATTACATCGGCAACACCGCTACCGATTTGAGGGTTTTGATCGCATTACCCCCGCCTACTACTACCTCACCACCACTAGTTCATCCCACCGGGTCGTGAACATGGGAGATCGCCATTCCACCCGCATTCTCCACCCCTGCTGTAATCCCTGAGCGGCCCAGCGCACCGTCCCCGCCCCAAACCGACGATTCAACGAGTCCACAACCACCCCCAGCTGCCCGGCCCTCTCTCTCTTCATCTCATCCCCAAACAAGCAGCCCT
>JBBSLR010000371.1:0-3998 GCA_038255045.1 Phormidesmidales cyanobacterium | reverse complement strand
GTCATACTCATAGAAGAGGTTTTCTCTCTCAGATGCCCCGCTGCGGCGGAAGACGACCTGATCGGGTAGACCGTCGGGGGGTAGTAGGTCGCCAGCCGGTTCGAAACGGTTGCCCCCCACGATAACCGCCTGCAGCACACGGTTATTCCCGGTTCCTAGGTTTACGTTTATGGTGTTGTCTGGGGGGGGGGCACCGCAACCGGTAAAGGCATTGGTATTACAGGGGTCAGCAAAGGTTGCCCCCGAAATGCTGCTCTGTATTGTGGCAGGTTGAGACACTGTAATAAGGCTGTCTACTCCACGGGGTGCTGCTAGCTGGGCCCAGGCGGGGCTGGCCCCCCCCAGCACTATGACCAGGGTCAAGACTACAGAGCCGACCAGGCCAATCAAGCTTGAGGTATGGACTGGGCTCTTCACAACGCTGCTATCCTCTGTTCGGGGCGTGACGGACATAGACTGACTCTGCAATTGACTGGACTCGGCGAGTGGGCTAAGGCATTTCTATTCAAGCTGGAGGTCGGCCTCTTGATCGATGAAGATAATGTCAAGGCCGCGCAGGTCGGTAAAGACAAACTCGACGCGGCGATCGCGGGCGTAGGCCAGTCGCGAGCTTTCATCGCTGCGCCGCTGGGTAAGGCCAAAGGGCACAATTCGCATGCGCTCTTGCGGTACGCCTTGGCGAATCAGGTAGTCGCGGGCGGCCAGGGCGCGGCGCTCGCTGAGGGCGAGGTTGTAAGCAGCGCTGGCCCGGGGGTCGGTGTGCCCGTGTAGCTCGACGGTGAGGAAGGGAAACTCCAGCAGAGAGGCGGCAATCTGATCGAGCACCGCCGCACTCTCGGAGCTGATATTGGAGCGATCAAGGGCAAAGTGAATATTGCGCGGAATCTCTAGCCGGAGGGGTTCTAGGGGCGCGGGTGGTACCTCTGGCTCGGGGGGCCGGGCCGGTGGGGCGCAGGTGGGCAGATCTACCGGAGTGGCGGGCAGCTCGGGCACGGTGCCATCGGCGGCGGCTACAGCAGCGACAGCGGCGGGTTCTGAGGTGCCAAACTCGGGGGCGGAGGCGATCGCACTCACCCGCGTCCCCGGCGGCAGCGAGAGGCTGGCGCTAAAGCTGCCCTCGGGGCTGGCGGTCACCGTGCCCAGCCGCTCCGACAGCGGGCTGTAGGGAAAGCCCGCCCCATCGACCCGGTAGAGATCCACCTCGCTGTTGGGGTCGGCGGTGCCCGTCAGCGTCACTTCACCAGGCCCCGTGGCAAAGGTATAGCTGTCAAACCGGGGGGCATCGATGGCCGCGTTGCCGGTCTCGCGGCGGCGGTGGGGGCTGTTGCGGGGTGGGTTTGGCCCATCCCCTTTTTGAAAGTCTTGGACGCCGGTATTGCCCTGGGTGTTGAGGTCGATGGCCAGACCGTCTAGCTCCGCGTAGCGGTTGCCGCGAATTTGGTTGCGGTGGCTCTCGGGGTAGGCGGTCACCACCACCCCCGGCCCCGGCTGGTAGCCGATGAAGTTGTCGTTGACCTGGTGGTCGCTGCCCATCAGGTAGACCGCCGCGCGCTCAAACCGTCGCCCGTTGTACTGAATGGCGTTGCCCGAGATCTGGGTCGCGCCCTCGGGCTTGAAGATATAGATGCCGCTGCCGTCGTTGGCGCAGATCAGGTTATCGGTGATGGCGCTGCGGTTAATGGTGCCCTCTAGGCGAATGGCGTCGGGCATGCCCGCTAATCCGTTGCCGATGATGGCGTTTTCGCTCACCTGCAAGCCATCGGCCCGAAAGCCCGTGATGATGGCGCTGCCGTCGTGGTTTTGAATGCGGTTGTTGCGAATGGTGGTCTCCACGGCGTTAAACACCGTCACCCCAAAGGCTGAAGGCACCGCCGGGAACGCTTCATCTGGGGGTAGACCCAGCCAGTTTTGCTCAATCACCACGCCTCGTGGGGCGGCCTCGGGTGCTTCGAGGCGAAACAGCCCTAGCACCGGGCTGAGGGGGCTGGCGTCGATCGGCGGGGCCAGGGCGCTGACAAAAATATCTGAGGGGGGCGTGGTCTGGGTGGCGCGATCGCTCGTGCGAAAGCCATAGATACTCAGCCCTCGCACCGTCACCCCATCGGCGGCAATGGTGAGACCCCGAGCCACCTCGCTGCCCGCCGCCACCGTCAGGCTGACCGCAGGCGCGGGCGGAAACCTCGGATCTAGACCGGCGTCCGCGTCGTAGCCCGCCTGGGTGGTGCCGTCGATCACCAGCTCTGGGGCAACGATTTCGGGCAGCAGATCGACCAGCGCAATTACCGTCTGGTCTTCTGGCAGGGCAAAGCTAATCTGCGATCCCTGACCCGCTGGGAGAGCTTCAACCAGAGCCTGTTCTGCCGCACTCAGGTCTGCTGGGGTGAGGGTGCCATTGGCTAACTCCAGGGCTTCTCGCAGAGTGAGCAATTCGTCAGCGGCTACCGGCCCATCTAGGGAACTGGTCACCACTAGACTGTAGGCGGGCAGCGCCGACTGCCCCAGGGCAGGAGCCATCACCCCCACTAGGCCAGGGGCCACCAGGGCCATGGTCAACGACGTGCCCCACAGGGGCAACGCCCCACATCCGATCCACCACTGCTGATTCATTCCTCACCTCCTGGGGCAGCGCCCGTTAATTCGGGCCTGTCGATCAGGGCCTCCTGGTCTACGTAAGAGTCTTGCTGCTGGGGTGGCGACACCGGCTGCACCCCAAAGCTGTTAAACAGCTGGTTGACCTTGGCAGTAATGCCAAAGTAAGGGCCGCTGGCCGAGCGATAGCCGCCGCCACCCGTAAACGAGCCGTCGTTGGCCGCCCCAAAGCTGTAGCCCAGCCCCAGGCGCACGTCGGGGGTGAGGTAGTAGCCCGCCTCCAGGGCAAAGCCAGTTTGGTTGTAGCCAATCACCGGCTGCCCCACGTAGCGCACCTCACCCCCCACATCCCAGCGGTAGGCAAAGCGGTATGTAGCCCGCAGCTGCGCCAGGTGAATGCTGTTTGAGAAGCCAAAGTTTTCGGCCAGGTTGGCCGAGCTGGCCCGCAGCGCATACTTGCCGTAAAACTCCCACTGGTAGTTGGGGGCGTAGATGCCCTCTAACGCCAGGGTGTGGTCGCGGGCCTCAGAGCTGGTGCCCTGCAAAATGCTGTCGGGGGTGCTGCTGGGGTTTTGGCGATACTCGTAGCTGAGCAGGCCGTTAAACTGGTCGCTGACCGGGTTGCGGTAGGCCAGCCCCAACCGCAGCGTGCTGGAGTTACCCAGGCGATCGGTGATGGTCTGGTTGGCAAAATTGCCCAGGTCAAAGCGGGCTAGACCTGTGAGCGAGTCGGTCAGCCGCCCCGCCGCCGCCGCCCCCAGCACCAGGTTGGTTGACCCCGGCGAGTCGCGGTACTCAATGCGGCCGCTGGCCTGCCAGTCGGGGTTGTCGGTGTACTCTAGCCCGACCGAATACACGGTGGCCGCCTGTAGCCCCAGGGCCGAGCTGCCCCCCTGCCCCACCGCAAAGGGTTGGGCAAACTGCTGCCCGGCCCCGGTCAGGTTAAAGCCATCGCCAAAGATGCGCTCAAAGCCAAAGTTGGCCCGCAGCCCCGGGGCCAGAACCAGGCGGTGGTTAAGGCCGATCGCCCCCTGGCCCGTGATGCCGTTGTAGCCGCTCAGCAGTGAGTAGCGGTTGGTCAGGGTGGTGTTGTCGTCGAGCTCGTAGTCGACCAGGGTGTCGAGGCTGGTGATTGACCCCGGCCCGGTGCCCCCCGAGAGAAACTGCTGGGCTAGCCGCAGGCTGACACCGGGCTGCACCGCCCACTCCAAACCCACGGTATTGCGGGTGGGGTAGAGGGCGTCGGTGGTGCCTAGGTTGAGCTCACTCTGAGCTAGGGCGCTGAGGGTAGCGGTCAGGGGCAGGTTGAGTCGCGACACCAGCTGGTTGGCGTTGGTAGACGTATCGCCAATGCGGTCATCGCGGTTGCGATTGACAAAGTCAATGCCCAGGGTGGCGCTGCCAAACTG
>JBBSLR010000370.1:0-4001 GCA_038255045.1 Phormidesmidales cyanobacterium | reverse complement strand
TGGTGACAGTCAGCTATTTTCGGGTGGTGCCGCTGGCGGGGTGGGTGATTTTGCCCTCGCTGGTGTGGCTGGCGATCGCCACCGCCCTCTGCATCAGCCTCTGGCGCTTAAATGGCCAGGAACCCCTGTATCCAGTCGTATCAGCCTAATTTCTATCGTCACCGATGGAATGGGTCAGGCTAGCCTCATTGGACGCTAGCGATGCCGAACATCTTGTTCTTCTCTCTTGGTGAAAGCACCCATGGTCACCCTTGAGCTACGCCAAATTGATCTATCCCTGGGCAAGAGCCTGGTGCTTCGCGACGTGAGCTGGGCCGAGTTCGAAGCCATCTTGGCCGAACTGGGGAACCACCGCAGCACCCGTATCGCATACGACGACGGATTTTTAGAAATTATGGCCCCTCTGCCAGAGCACGAGTACTTTAAACAGGCGATTAGTACAGCCATTGAGGATGTGGCCGAAGTATTAGAGCAAGATTATGAGTGCTATGGCTCCACTAATTGGCGGCGCAAGGCCAAGCAGGCCGGTATTGAACCCGACAACTGCTTTTACTTTCAAAACGAGGCTCTGGTGAGAGGCAAGCTGGAGTTTGATCTAGATCGCGACCCGCCCCCCGATCTGGCCCTCGAAGTCGATCTAACCAGCAAATCCCTCGATCGCCTTCCGATCTACGCCCGCCTAGGCGTACCCGAAATCTGGTACTACGACAGCGGTGTGCTGACGATTTATCTGCTGGAAGGGGACAGCTACGGGGCGTCAGAACAAAGCCGAGCGTTTCCCACGCTGGACATTCGCGCGCTGCCTCAGTTGCTTGAATCGCAGCGATTGGCGGGTAGGCTGGCGCTGCGGCGAGCCGTGAGGGACTGGGTAAAAGGGCAGAATTAGGCCACTAGGGCCTGTATCCAGGACGATAACTCGGCTCACCAAGTTATCCCTTTAAGCTTTGGGGGGAATAGCTGGCGGTTGGATAGTCGATCTTCGTCTAGCGCCTGAAGCAGATATTGACCGGTTGTCTGCTGGTCTTCAATATCCTCATCATCAATCCAGGATTGGAGCATATCCGCAGCTTCGGCTTGTTTTTGCTCGACGGCAATAGATTTTGCCAACAGCCGTAATGTCAGTTAGGGGCATGGGTATTGAAGGGTATACAGTCCCATCCTACCCAAGCTACGGATTGCTTTGGATCGCATCTCTGGACAAACCGATTTTCTCCCCCAGATCCAGCACATTTGCGGTGAACTCGTTGACGTTGCCCGCAAAGGTAGCAGCTCCCCCCGCCAGGGTTGCTGCTGCCGTCCCTGCCGAGATCAGCCGTTGAAGGCGCTTGCCAATGCGTTTTGGCTCTTGCTTTTCGGGCTTGCTGAGATCACCTTCCCGATTATCTAGCTTTTTCCTTGAGCTGCCGGGTTACGGCCTCTGGAAGGAGACTACTGGGCAGAGGTGACTTTGTGACCAGCAGCCACAATCAGTTGATTGAAAGTTTCTTCTGAAGCCTGCGAATCATCAATGGTGACAGTCTTTGCCTGAGAGTCGATGTCTACGTTGGCATCGGGTACAGAGACGAGAATGAGTTGCTTGAGGTCTTGCGCGGCTTTTTGATCGGATAAGGTCGGCACTTGAAATGTCAAAGACATACTACTTTCTCCATTGTTTTCTATCCCTACACCTTAGCTAGCTGACACCCCTGCCGACGTCTATAGAAGGGCTTAACCTGGGGGCAGTGACTGTGCTCTAAAGGCAGTAGCGATGGCTACAAACGCAAGGGCAGCTAGCGATGCGATCGCAGCCTGTGACAAAGGGTTTGAGGGGCAGGGTTTACCGTAAACCTTGCCCCTCAAACCCTTGCTCTAAAACTCTATATAGCCTGCAATAGGCGACAAACCTCCCTCGCTCTAGCCCAAGACCGGCGGCAGTTCTTCGCCTTTGTAGTCGCGGGTCGGCACCGGAAAGCCGCAGGCGGTGCCATCTTGGTGAATCACCTGATCATCCCAGGGCAGCTGGTAGCGCTCTTTCACCATGTCTTTCATGTAGGTGTAGGGGCAGTCTTGGGCACCGCCTTTGACCGCCACATAGCCGCGATGGCCAAACTGGTAGATATTGTTCTCGACGCCCCAGTGAAGGCGGGCCTCGCGCACCAGGTCGGGGCGCACCTCGGCGGTGATGATTTCGTCGGGGCGGTGGCTGCCCATAACGATGGGCGTGCCGTCGAAGTTGACGATCATGCCCTCGCCCATGGAGTCAAAGCTGCCGTCGCTGCCGCACATGCACACCGAGGCGGTCACCATCAGGTTGCAAAAGGCGTTGGCCTGGTTGGTGATCTGCCACGAGTGGCGAATGGGGGCGGTGTAGCCCGCCGTGCGAATCATGATCTCGGCCCCCTTGTAGGCGCACTCGCGGGCCATTTCGGGGAACATGCCGTCGTGGCAGATAATCAGCGCCAGCTTGCTGCCGTTGGGGCCATCGCAGACGGGAATACCCACGTTGCCGGGTTCCCAGGGTTCTACGGGTATCCAGGGGTGCAGCTTGCGGTAGTAGAGCTTGATTGCGCCCTGGTTGTCGATAATCAGGCCGCTGTTGTAGGGGTAGCCCTCGGGGTTGTACTCCATGATCGAGAAGCAGCCCCAAATGTCGTTGTCGATGCAGGCCTGGCGAAAGGCAGCGACCTCGGGGCCATCTAGGCGGCACATGATGGCCGGGTTGGTGTCCATCGACAGCCCGTGGAGCGAATATTCAGGGAACACCACCAGATCCATCGAGGGCAGGTTGCGGCGGGCCTTGGCGACCATGGCGCAGATGCGCTGGGTCTGGGCGGCTAGGTCGTCGGGGGTGACGACGTTGGGCAGTTGCAGTTGCACCATGCCCAGCACCACACCGTTGGGAGATTTGTTTAGGCCACCAAGTCCACTCATGCGCTTTCTCTCTGGAACAACCCGACTCTAAAGTCGAATAGCACTATAGGGCGATCGCGCCAGGGTGATAGTGTTCGATACTACGCAATTACGGCAACGGGATCAGGGACAAGACAACCTCATAAATTCCTTCTGCTACAGAGAGAGCCTGCTCAAATTCTGCCTGGCTTGGCTCATCTGCAAAGCCTGGATAGCGATACATGCGGGCGTAGGGCGTTAGGATAACGCCTGCCTCAACCCAGTTCTCAAATTCTTGGGCGTAGGGTATCGCCGTTCTAATCAGCAGCTCAACATCGTGGGTGCGGTCGATGTCATGGTCGCGAAATGTTAAATATCCCTTGATGGCTTTTTCTGCCCCCTGCTGGCAGTGATAAATTGCCGTGTCTAGCAGCGGTGGTTCAGCAGTTGCCAAAATCTGCGCTGAGGCTAAGTCATGCTGCGCCTTGGTCAGCCAACTTTGCACTAGTTGAGTCTTGGCGTCGGTCATAGAGAACCTTTCCTTGACGGGCTACTTTGCACTCCAGCGACGATCGCACCGATTGCCAACGATCAAACTCTTCGCGGGTTCTGACCACTACATCTTTGGCAATGCCCAAGCCACTTAGACAACGATGCCCTAACACAGAGCGCTGGTAATCTGAGAGGCTGCTCTCGCGCACAATTACCATCAGGTCTACATCGCTATCCGCCGTTGGATTTCCCCAGGCGTAGGAGCCAAACAAAATTACCTGTTCGGGTTGAAACTGGCTCACCAGTCGATGGGTAATGGTTGTTAGTAAATTGTCGGTTAGGGGTTGCATGGCAAAAAGAGATAACAACTTAGCCAGGGTAAGGATTCACTCCCCCCCCAGCTAAATGGCTAGGATCCCTGATCTTTCGTTCAAAGGCAGGGGGGGATGTGAACGGTTACTAGCCAGGTAAGCAAAATGCCCTAGGCGCAGTTTACACAACGGAACAACTGTTTAGCCCGCCAGCCACTGCCAGCCCCAGAAGGTGGCCATGCCGCCCGCGATGGTGAGCAGCAGGTTTTTGCGCCAAAGGGCGAGGCTGACGGCGGCGATCGCCCCCACCAGCCTGGCATTTTGCCACCC
>JBBSLR010000369.1:0-4005 GCA_038255045.1 Phormidesmidales cyanobacterium | reverse complement strand
GAGATTCAGACCTTCAGCGAGAGCGCCGCCCAGGTCAAAGACCTAGACGACATCAAGCTGGCCGCCAGCCAGTACACCACCGCCGTCGATAAAGTCGTCACCAACCTCGACGGGCTGGTGGGCGATCTGCAATCCACCACCCTGCGCGACGAAGACTTGAATCAGTTTAGAGAAAGCTACGTGGGCGTCGTGCAGGGGTTTAGCACCGCCCTCACCGATGCCCGCGAAGCCATGGAGCTAGTGGTTCGCGTCGAGTCTGAAGCCGAACTGCCCGCCAAGATCGAAGAGTCTCAGCAACAAACCCTGACGGCAGTAGCTTCCATTGAAAGTCTCTCTCAAACCGAGTCGCAGCTGATCAACGATGTCAATGGCTACTGTGGCGCGGCCCAGCCGGTGGATCCAGGGTCTTAAAGCGCTCTATCGTCAACCGGGCCGTCGCCTCCGAGGATGACTACGGCCCGGTTATCCAAGACGGATGTTCAAAATTCCTGTTCAAGCTCTTTTTGGAGTTCTACTACCCTCAAAGTCAGTCGCTTTGGCCAGCCCAAAAAAGTCTTAAACCCTGAGGGTGATCCCTATGCCGCCCTGGCTGGCGCAGGATCGCTCTAAACGACGACATTTTGCTGGCTGACGTCTCCGATCAAAACTTTTTTGGGCTGAGTGCCTCCCCAGGTCAGACAAACTTCCCCAAGATTTTTGCCAAACTGTCCCTCACGCTAAACTGAGTGATCGACCCAATTATCCATAAAAGTGAAATATTTTCTAAAACTAAACCTATACTTTGAACTTGAATGGGCATCTTGGTATAAAAAACCACAAATAAATCAGGCTTAGGCTATGTTAGTCGCTTCCTAGCGTGGTGGCTTACTACAGAAAGGCTTGGCGACTTGGGCCGCGATCGCCCTGGGCTTGGGTCCACTGAGCTGCAAGCGATGTGTTGGGCTTGGGTGAGTAATTTTAGGCAGTGTTGATCGGCTGTCTTTCGCTAGGGGGCTACGGCGATCAATTTAGCGTTCCCGACGAACTATTGATTAGTGCTCCCTGTAAATTACTGAGGAAGCGATTCGTAATTTATCTAGTTTGAGATTTTTCTGCCCTGTGACCTACCAGTCTCAAGTTCCTCCTGATTTGAAGCAAGACCTGCTGCGAGCCGTAGACAATAGCCCCGCAGACTGGATTTTGTTAAACCTAGCCCTAAGCACCATGAAAATGGGCGGGCATCGCTACGGAGCTTTTTTAGACGCTGCTACCACCGCCGCCAAACTGGCCATCTACAGCACGTTTATAGAGCAGGGCAACAACATCCGCAAAACTGGCTTTTTGTACCATGTTGAACCCAAGCGGGTGAAAGCCATTGTGCAAGAAATTCAGGCTGCCCTGGCCGAAGGGCAAAGCCTCAAAGTACTCAACTCCAAAGAACCTTACTATCTAATTGCCCTGCCGTTTCTCTGGCAAGAGCACTTTCCCTGTGGGCCAGGGGAGGCGCGGGTACTGATTCCGGGGTTAACCCCTGGCGAGCGCAAGGCGATTGAAAGTGGCCTACCGGCGGGCACCCCCCCCGCCCGCATCTTAGATCAAGTTGAGTTCAACGAACTCATGGAGTTGCTCCACCAAACCTCCCAAGCAGAGCTGCCTAAGGCCCAGCGCATGCCCTTCAGCGATGCCCTGATGTCGCATATCAAATTTCGACTGCTGCACTCGGGCACCGTCATTCAGATCGATTCGTCGCTGGTGGATATTCCCCTCTACGCCCTGGTCAGTGAATCTTACTCGCCCAGGGGAGAACAGGAGCGGGTGTTTGCCATGATTGACGACGTGGCCCGCTACTTTGGCCTGCTGCAGGCCTGGGTGCGCGAAGACGCGGGGGTGCTGCGGGGGGTTGAGGTCTTTGACGTGGCCCCCGATCAACGCCAGCAGGCCCTAGAAGAACTAGACGAAATGCTGCGGGTCTGGGCCGACAAGTATCACCAAGACGGCGGCCTGCCCATGGTGCTTCAGTTTGCGGCGGGCCGTCGGGAATACGACTGACCGCCACCGTCACAACCGGGCGGCTAGGCCAAATTATTCACGAGAACAGACGTCGAAGGCTGTCATTCCCGCCTGCGCGGCAATCCACTCGGGTGTAGGTTGCGACCCCTATGTGAGAATGTACGGGTTGTCATTCCTGTGAGAACGGGAATCCATCCAAAGCAGCTCAGCTCGCATAGATTCCCGCCTGCGCGGGAATGACGGGCATTCCCCTCAGGTGATGGATAATGCAGGCTAAGCTGAGACTGTCGTAACGAAATGTAAACTGCATGGGCCGCACTGCTTCATCGTCTGGCCGCAGGGTGGTGGTGATTGGCGCTGGCATTGGCGGGCTGACGGCGGCGGCACTGCTGGCGCGGCGGGGCTACGCCGTCAAAGTGTTTGACCAGGCCGGGGTGGCTGGGGGCTGTGCTTCAACCTTTAGGCGGCGCGGTTTCACCTTTGATGTGGGGGCCACCCAGGTGGCGGGGCTAGAGCCGGGGGGCATTCACCAGCAGATTTTTGCCGAGCTAGATCTGCCCTTGCCCAGGGCGACCCCCTGCGACCCGGCCTGTGCGGTGTTTTTGCCGGGGGAAACTGAGCCGGTTCGGGTGTGGCGCGACCCGGAGGCCTGGCGGGCTGAGCGCCAGCGGCAGTTTCCGGGGAGTGAGCCGTTTTGGCAGCTGATGCAGCGTCTGTTTCAGCCCAGCTGGCGGTTCCAGGGGCGGGGGCCGGTGCTGCCCCCCCGCAGCCCGTGGGATTTGTGGCGGCTAGCCCAGGCCCTGCGCCCTGAGACGCTGGTGACGGTGCCCTATACCTTTGCCACTGTGGGTCAGGTGCTAGATCGGTTGGGGCTGGGGGGTGACCGCCGGCTCAAGACCTTTCTCGACCTCCAGCTCAAGCTTTACTCCCAGGTGAGTGCCGACGAGACGGCGGTGCTCTACGCGGCCACTGCTCTGAGCATGGCGCAAGCGCCCCAGGGGCTGTGGCACCTGCACGGCAGCATGCAGGTGCTCAGCGATCGCCTCGAAAAAGCCCTGTTGCGCGACGGCGGCCTGCTTCAGCTCAACCACGGGGTGCGGCGGGTGCATCAGGCCCAGGGCGCAGTGACCGGGGTAACGGTGGAGAACCAAAAAACGGGCCAAAGCTGGGTAGAACCTGCCGACCAGGTGGTGGCTAACGTCACGGTGCAGAACCTGGTGCAGCTGCTGGGCGATCGCGTGCCGCCGGGCTATCAGCGGCGGGTTGAGACGCTGCCCCAGGGCAGCGGCGCCTTTGTGCTCTATTTGGGGGTAGAGGCGGCGGCAATTCCGGCTGACTGCCCGCCCCACCTGCAATTTTTGTATAGCTACGACGGCCCCATCGCCGAAAACAACACCCTCTTTGTGTCGGTGAGCCGGCCCGGCGATGGCCGTGCCCCCGAGGGCCGCGCCACGATCGTGGCGTCTTCTTTTACTGATATTGGCCCCTGGTGGCAAACCAACGATTATGAGGCCCTGAAGCAGACCTACATCGACGGGGCAATGCAGCGCCTGTCGGGCTACTTTGACCTGCAGGCGGCCCATCTGATTCACGTAGAGGCGGCTACCCCGCGCACCTTTGCTCGATTTACCGCCCGCGATCGCGGCACCGTGGGCGGTTTGGGCATGGGAGTTAGCACCTTTGGCCCCTTTGGCTTTGCCAACCGTACCCCCGTGGGCGGGCTTTGGCTGGTGGGCGACTGCACCCACCCCGGCGAAGGCACGGCGGGAGTGAGCTACTCAGCGCAGACGGTGGTGCAGCAGATTGAGGCCCTGTAGACCACAGGAAGTAGGTCAAAACACCGAAAACTCTACGAAAACTTTAAATATTGCAGCCTACTTAGCTGATAAAAAGACTCGCTACCTAAGTATGATTGACAAAATCATGCCCGCACTGTCGGTTGGCCCCAGTAGTGTTCGCTACCTGGAGAGTTTTCTCCCTAGTGATAGGCTGGGGCCATCAATGTCAGACCCCCCT
>JBBSLR010000368.1:0-4013 GCA_038255045.1 Phormidesmidales cyanobacterium | reverse complement strand
CCTTGGCCGATGAAGAAATTCGCGTAACCAGTGACTTAGCCGCCACAGCGATGGCGGCTTTTTTAGCAAGCTGATTAAGCCCCAGGCCACGAGCCCCAGGCCATGAACTGCAATGCCTGCTAGCCGAGTCTGAAGGCTAGCAGGCAGGCGTTGCCTAATTGACGCGCTTGTTCTTACGCAGCACCTCGCTCAGGGTCAGGTTGGGCTGGGGCTGACCCTCAAACACAGTACCCACTTCTCCTCCATGGAAGTTCACCAGGGCGATATTGTATGCCTCTTCTGTCAGGGGAATGTAGCCTACCGTTGGCACGGCCTCGGGGGCAGTTTGCAGGTAGTATTCCACAAATTCTCGCACCGCCGGGTTACGCTGGGCCGAGGTGTAGTTGACGTAGATAAACAACGGTCGAGAGAGGGGCTGATAGGTAGCTTGCGCAACATTTTCTGGGGTGGGGGCGACCGGGCCACTGCCGCCATCTACGGCAAGTGCCTTGAGAATGCCAGAATTTTCTTCAAAGTAGGCCAGGCCAAAGTAGCCCAAGGCTCCGGCAGTCTCAGCCACCCCCTGCACCAGCAGGTCGTCGTCTTCACTCGCCACAAAGTCGCTGCGGGTGTTTTCGCCGACAATCACTTCGGCAAAATAATCATAGGTACCTGAGGCTAAGCCGGGGCCAAACAGAGTCAGCGGTTGGTCGGGCCAGCCGGGTCGCACCTGGCTCCAGTTGGTAATTTTGCTTTGGGCGGTGGGTTGCCACATTTTTTTGAGCTCGGCCACGGTAATATCATTGGCCCAGGTGTTTTGGGGATTGACCACCACAGTGAGGGCGTCAAAGGCCACTGGCAGTTCGAAGTAGCGCACGTTGTTGGCATCGCAAGCGGCAATCTCTGCTGTCGTGATCGGGCGCGAAGCATTGCTGATGTCAGTCTGCCCAGCGCAAAATTTCTCGAAGCCGCCACCCGTACCCGAAAAGCCCACGGCTACCTCAACTGGGTTACTGGCCTCAGCATTGTAGGCTTTTGCGATCGCCTCAGTAATGGGAAAGACTGTGCTAGAGCCGTCAATCAACACGGTGCGGCGCTGCTGAACGGGGTCGTCTGGCTGAGGCGAAGTGCCCTCGAGGGCCCCACTGGTGGTTGAAGAACAACTTGCAACGAGTAACGACAAGCCGAGGGCTAACCAGCCCGAATGGTGTTGAGCCGTCATATCCTTCACGCTAGACCTCTGTAGTGAATGAGTGAATGTTCAATTTCGCCACCGGCAACTGCCTGGGGAAATTAAAACCATCATTTCAAATAAAGTGGATGCATCAATTATGAGGGGGTTAAGAGGAGAAACCTTGTCATATAACTTGAGGCTTTAGCCTCGACTAGGTGGGCGGCAAGTTTGTCTAGGCAACCCCAGGGAGAGCGAGTTTAAAGCACAATTAAAGCTTCTCCACCACCCCAGCGCCCCGACTCGTCATGGTTCAAAATCTCAAGTTTGATGCGGTCAGCGATCGCCTGCCGCCCCAAAATATCGAGGCCGAAGAGGCCATTCTGGGCGGCATTTTGCTAGACCCCGAGGCCCTTGGCCGGGTGATGGAGATTATCACCCCCGATGCCTTTTACATCGCTGCCCACCGCGATATTTACAAGGGTGCCCTGGCCCTGCACGCCAAGGGGCAGCCCGCCGACCTGATGACCCTGGCGGTGTGGCTCAAAGACAACGGCAAGCTCGAGCAGGTGGGGGGCCAAACCCGCCTGGCCCAGCTGGTCGATCGCACGGTGAGTGCCGCCAACATCGACCAGTACGCCACCCTGGTGATGGATAAGTACACCCGCCGCCTGCTGATTCAAACCGGGGGCGAGATCGCGCAGCTGGGCTACGACACCACCCTGCCCATTGAGAACGTGATGGATCAGTCGGAGCAGCGGCTGTTTGGCATTACCCAGGCGCGGCCCCAGGGAGGGCTGACGGCCACCTCCGATATTTTGATTGAGACGTTTTCTGAGATCGAGCAGCGATCGCTCGGCGTTGTCCTCCCCGGCATTCCCTGCGGCTTCTACGACCTCGATGCCCTCACCCAGGGGTTTCAGCGCTCTGACTTGATCATTGCCGCTGCGCGTCCGGCCATGGGCAAGTGCCTGAGCGCAGACACAGAAATTGTGGTGGCCGACGGCAGCCTCAAAACCATTGGTGACATTTACCGGGAAAAATCCGCCTCGCTGCTTACCCTAGGCACCGACTGGCGCTTTAAACTCACCGAGCCTAGCGCCTACGTTGACGATGGCCACAAACCTGTGTTTCGGGTGCGAACGCGATCGGGGCGAGAAATCGAGACCACCCTGAGCCACCCCTACCTGACCATTCAGGGATGGCAACCCCTGGCGGAGCTGGCGGTGGGCCAAAAAATTGCCGTACCCAGAGCGTTGCCGGTGTTCGGCATCGAAACCCTGCCTGAGCATCAGGTCAAACTGCTGGCCTACCTGATCGGCGATGGCTGTCTGACGGGCACTTCTCCCCAGTTCACCAACGAAAACCCGGCCATCCAGGCCGATTTCACCGCCGCTGCCCTACAGTTTCCAGGGGTGAAGGTGCGCGAGGAAACCTCCCAAGGCACCCGCACGCCAACGTTCTACGTCACCTCCGACAGCAAAGACGTGCAGCAGGCTCGTCAAGTCTTTGGTCAACGGCTAAAGGAATTGATCCAGGCCAGTGGAAAACCCGCCCGCTGGCTAGCCCAAACCCTTGAGGTCTCCCCCGGCTTAGTGACCCTATGGCAGCAGGGCACCTGTGCCCCCAGCCCAGACACCTTTGAGCGCCTCTGCCAACGGCTCCAGGTATCTCCTGAAACTTTGGCCCCCGGAGGTCTCGCCACCATCCGCTGGATGAGCCAGAACAACCTGACGCTCTGGCTTAAGGGCCAGGCCCTCTGGGGTAAATCGGCCCGTGAAAAAACCATTCCACCCATCGTCTTTCGACTGGAGAAGGCGCTGGTAGCCCTTTTCCTCAATCGCCTTTTCTCCACCGATGGCTGGGCCACCGTCCTCGCCTCTGGCCAGGCTCAGCTGGGCTTTGCCAGCGTCAGCGAAACCCTGGCCCGCCAGGTACAGCATCTGCTGCTGCGGTTTGGCATTTTGGCCCAGCTCAGGTTGAGATCAGTAAAGTACCTCGATGGCCGTCGCCCCGCCTGGCAGATCGACATCACCGATGCCCCCTCGATCAAGACGTTCCTGAGCGAAATCGGCATATTTGGGAAAGAAGCCGCCCTGGCCAAGGTTGCAGCCGCCCTGGCCCACCGCCGCTACCAACCCAACCGCGATCTAATTCCGGTAGAAATTTGGGACACCCTCCACGCCGCCAAGGGTGCCGAATCCTGGGTATCCCTGGCCACCCGCGCTGGATTCCAGGGCACCAGCAATATCCACGCTGGCAAACGCGCTCCCACCCGCGATCGCCTCTTTGCCCTGGCCACTGCCCTAGAGCACAAAGAACTTCAGCACATCGCCACCAGCGACGTCTACTGGGATGAAATCGTTGCGATCGAGCCTCTAGGGCTAAAACAGGTCTATGACCTTACCATTCCCAACACCCATAACTTCGTCGCCAACGACATCTGCGTCCACAACACTAGCTTTGTGCTAAACATAGCTCGCAATATCGCGGCTGTTCAAAAGCTGCCTGTCGCCATCTACAGCCTAGAGATGTCGAAGGTGCAGCTGGTCTACCGCCTGCTCTCCAGCGAAGTCGAGATGGAAAGCAGCCGCCTGCGCGCCGGGCGCATTGCCCAAAACGAGTGGGAAAAGCTAGGCCACGCCATCAGCGTGCTCTCCCAGATGCCGATCTTTATCGACGACACCCCCAGCATTTCGGTGACCGAAATTCGCTCGCGGGCGCGTCGCCTCCAGGCCGAGCAGGGCGGTGCCCTGGGGCTGATTTTGATCGACTATCTGCAGCTGATGGAGGGCGGCGGCGACAACCGGGTGCAGGAGCTGTCAAAAATGACGCGATCGCTCAAGGGGCTGGCCCGCGAGCT
>JBBSLR010000367.1:0-4015 GCA_038255045.1 Phormidesmidales cyanobacterium | reverse complement strand
TGGGCAGCATGACGTCAAGAATAATCAAATCGGGCTGGAGGGTCTGCTGGTAGCGCAGGGCGGTTTCGCCGTCTTCGCACACCTCACAGGTAAAGCCTTCTTTTTCTAGGTAAAGCCGAATCAGCCGGGCGATTTCGGCTTCGTCTTCCACAATTAGAATTAGCACCGCGACCTACTCACCCTAGACCTACTCATTCTAGATATGCCTCAGATATACCAAGCCCAGCTCGGGGCCTGGAGTTTTCCCCCAGGCGGTTTTTCCCAGGTAGAACTCCACGTCTAGACTTGAATTTGGTTGATCTTGTCCCAGAATATCAACCTTGAACTAGCATACTCACTAAGCAGGGTTACCAAGCAGGGTTCTGCTCAAGCAGGGTTCTGCTTAGGGGCTGACGTTGAAATAAGATACCGACGTTAGCAGAAGACCCGTTATGGATTCCCGCTGGCGCGGGAATGACGCTGGGACGTTATTTAATTGCTGATCCCTTAGGTCGTTCCCGCTTTGGAGCGTCACTGCTTGGGGCAATATCTGTCGGTATTCTATGACCTCACTATCACCATCCACCCAGAGGGGGTTTGAACCCCTTCAGCAAGCCTTTGCCGGCTACCTCAAAGAGACCAGTCTTTACCCTGGGCTGACTGCGGTCGATTGCTCAGAGCGCTCGGGGCGGCTGTTGCTGCTGGCAAAGCATTCGCCTCCCGAGATGGGCGACCCCAACGACCTGCTCAAGGAGCTAGAGTCGGCCTTTCGCGATTTGGTGCCGACGGTGGGGCTGCCCGAGGCCGACTGGGCGATGGCAGAGGCTCTGTCGGTGCGCATTTACCTCAAGCTCAAGCTAGCCTCTCAGCCCTACGCCATGCACACGTTTACCTGGCAACCTGAGGAGGTGGTGCAGGCGCTGTTTCCGGCTGAGGTCAACGGTACAGAGAACGGGGTACCAGAGAACGGGGTACCAGAGAACGGCGGCACCGAGCATAGCCAGAACGGCAGTGGACAGGGGCCAGCGGTACAGGAGACAGCAGATGCTGCACTCAAGGCCGACGCCCTAGAGTCTGAAGGGGCGATCGCCGACAGTCACGATCCAGCGCTACCGGCGGGCGAATCGCTTCATTCTCCGGCCCTCTCCTTTAGCGATACAGCGCTGGCGCTGCCCGATGCAGCGGTGCAGCCCCCCGCTGGAGGCTGGAGCCAGCGATCGCAGGCTTGGGCCAGCCAGGGGCTGCGATCGCTGCGCTACTACTGGAGCTACGGCCTAGCGGCGCTAATTTTGGTGGGCAGTGGGGCCTTTGCCTATGCCCTGACGCGGCCCTGTGTGGTGGGCAGCTGCGATCGCCTAGAGCAGGCCAATGAGTTCTACGACCTGGCCCAGGTCACCCTGGTCGGTAGGCCCACCGGAGATGACCTGGCCACCGCCCACCTAGACCTCCAGACCGCCATCGATCTGCTGACCCCGGTACCCACCTGGTCGTCGCACTATGCGGTAGCCCAGAACAATCTACAGCGCTACCAGCGCAGCATTGTCTCCCTCGACGCCATCATTCAGGCCCAGACCCTAGCGGGCGAAGCCGCCAACCTGAGCCAAACCCCGCCCCACCCAGTCGAGCGCTGGGTCAAAGTACATCTGCTCTGGAAACAGGCCATTGACCGGCTAGAGAGCATTGACGCCGACAGCCCCACCTTTGACTACAGCCAGCAAAAGCTGCGCGAGTACCGCGCTAATCACAGCGCCATTGGCCGCCGCATTGTGGCCGAAGAAGAAGCCGAAGCCAACTTTAGCACCGCCATTCAGACCGGCAGCCTGGCCCGCCAGCGCATGGATACCGCCAACTCCCTAGCGGGCTGGCAGTTGGCCACCAAAGAATGGCAGGCCGCCATTAGGGGGCTGTAGCTGATTCCCCAGGGCACCATGGTCTACGACGAAGCCCAGGCCCAGCTGGTCGACTACAAGCAGCAGCTCAACCGAGTCACCAGCCGCGCTGCCCTCGAAGCAGCCGGTGCCCACAACTACAACCAGGCCGTGCAGGCCGCCCGCGCCGCCGCCGCCTACGAAGCTAAGGGCCAGTGGACCCTAGCCCTAAACCAGTGGCGACAGTCCGTAGCCAGCGCCCGGCAAATTCCCGCCGACACGATTTTGGCGGCGGAGGGGGCGGTGCTGCTAGAGACCTACCAGCCCGCCCTGGCCAACGCTCAAAATCGCCTGCGCACCGCCGTGGCCCTGCAATCGTTGACCACAACCCTAGCCCAAATGTGCCAATTTTCGGCCACCCCCTGCACAGTCTACGAAGATGCTAGCCAGGTGCGCGTGGTGCTCTCAAGCCAGTACGCCGAACCCCTGCGCCAGGCCATTACCCCCCCCGCCGCCGACGGCACCTTTAGCTTTACCAACCAGCTCAGCCCCAGCGCCCAGCAGCTGATTGAGCAGGTGATCACCACCAGCCACCAGATCGACCGCCAAGTGGCCGTCTACGATGCCCAGGGCAGCTTTGTCGCCCGCTATCGCCCCGATCTGGGCGGATTTATCAAAAACTAGGCCATCAAAACCCGATCAAACAGCCCCCCATCAGATAGCCACAGCAGCAACCCTGATCTGGTTTTTGCCGCCGTGTTTGGCGGCATAGAGGGCGACATCAGCCTGCTGATAGCTGTCGTTTAGCCCTTGGTCAGCCTCAAACTGACTGAGGCCAATGCTGGCTGAAACCAGGGGAGCATCGTCTGGGCGAGGCAGATCAGGCAGCCGAATATGCTGAATTTCCCGGCGAATGGTCTCGGCCTTGGCCAGAGCTTCTTCAGGGGTGCAGCCCACCATCAGCAGGGCAAACTCATCGCCGCCGATGCGAGCTGCTAAATCAAGGGTGCGAATGTGGCGATCTAGCACATCGGCCACGGCTCGCAGCAGCTGATCGCCCGCCAGGTGGCCGAAGGTATCGTTGATGTCTTTAAACCCGTCGAGGTCAATTAAAACCAGGGTGTGCACCATGCCTGCCGGCTGGTAGGTCAGGGCGGTTAGGGCCGTTTCTAGCCCGCGACGGTTGGCAATGCCCGTCAGCGGGTCTTGCTCGATGAGCTCGCGAGTGGCGACCAAATCTTTGTGGGTGTTGAGCAACTGGGGCACTAAGGCTTTCAGCTGCCAAGCGGTGTAGAGGCTGATCGTCGCCGTGACCCAGGTCCACAGACCTTCTACCCAGTAGTTAGCGTGCCAGATATTCCAGACGTTCAGACCGTGGCCAATGCCACAGCTAAAAATAAAAGCGGCAAACAGCAGCAGCACCGGGCGGATTTGGGCATCGATGTGCTGCCGATTGAGCAACAGCAGCAGCGGTATGGAGAAATAGGCCACCAGCACCAGCCCATCGCTGACCACATGCAGAGAGGTCAGCCACGGGTTCCACAAAAAACAAGTGCCGTGGGGCATTAGAGCAATCATGGGGATGCACATACTCAAGGGAACAGTTATCAAGCCGCAGGCTGCTTTGCCTACCGCTTTACTACCACCCCTTCACTATCGCCATCTCACTACCGATCGCACCACCCCCTTACGGGCTTTATCTCTCTGCCCCTGGTGGGGGATCGCAGGTCGAGGCATTGTCGAGGCGTTAGGGCAGAGCAACGTTTTGTCAACCCTGCTCTGCCTACGCTCACCTAAAAAGGTCAGTGTGGCAACGGCGGTGTGGCAACGGTATGTACCAAGTCCAACTCGGGATCTGGGGTTTGCCTGCGGGCAACATTCCACTTCTGAACTTGGATGAGATGAAAACTCAGAAAGTCTGTGGTTTTGTCAGTACACTCTGAATAATTCTAGGATTCTCCTCTACAGCACCCGTCTATGGTTTTGTTGCAAACCCCGCTCTACGCCGCTTGCGATGAACAAAAGGCCCGCCTCACCGAGTTTGCCGGGTGGGCGATGCCGGTGCAGTTTAGCGGCATCAGGCAAGAACACCAGGCTGTGCGCGATCGCGCTGGGCTGTTTGATATCTCCCACATGGGCAAATTTACCCTCACCGGGCCGGGGGTAAT
>JBBSLR010000366.1:0-4028 GCA_038255045.1 Phormidesmidales cyanobacterium | reverse complement strand
GTTTCACCCGGTCTTTAAGTGCACTGGCGAAGAGCGCTTTGGCCCAGGGGATGCCCTACCCTTACCCCCTGCCCCCACCTGGCGGCGGGCTGATCGCCGCAAAAAAGAGCGTGGCGAGACCTTCCAGGCCCGCTCCGAAGAAATTGAACTGGTGAATGCGGCGCTGTACCTGCGACGCCCCCTGCTAGTCACCGGCAGGCCCGGCACCGGCAAAACCTCCTTGGCCTATGCTATAGCCCGTGAACTGGGCCTGGGTGAGGTGCTGTACTGGCCGATTACCACCCGTACCACCCTCAAAGACGGGCTGTACCTCTACGATGCGATCGCCCGCCTGCAAGACGCCAACAGCAAAGCTAAATCAGCAGATGACTCTAGCGATAATGCCGACCGCTTTGAGAACATTGGCGACTACATTCGCCTCGGCCCCCTGGGCACCGCCCTGCTGCCTGCCAAAAAGCCCCGTATTCTGATCGTCGATGAGATCGACAAGAGCGACATCGACCTGCCCAATGATCTGCTCTACGTTTTTGAAGAGGGATCCTTTGAAATTCCAGAACTGGTGAGGATCAACAAACCCGAAGTCGAAGTTAGAACTGCCTACAAAGATGACCAGGAATTTACCTTCAACGATGACTACAAGGTCAACAACGGCAAAACGACTATTCCTGGCGGCAACGTTGCGTGCGAAGAGTTTCCGTTGATGATCCTCACCAGCAATGGCGAGCGCGACTTTCCACCACCCTTTTTGCGGCGGTGTGTGCGCCTCACCATGGAGGAACCCAACGAGACACGCCTCACCCAGATTGTGAATGCCCATTTGCAGCAGCAGGTAACCCAGGACGCCGCTGACCAGTCAGAAACCGGCCTACCCTCTGAGGCCACCATTAAAAAGTTGGTGGAAGACTTCATCAAAAAGCGCAGTGATCGCAGCCGGGGCGACCTGGCCACCGATCAATTGCTCAACGCTGTTTACCTGGTTATGCGCGAGCGTGATGCCGACCTCAAAGACCTAGACTCTCTTATTGATCGCCTGTGGAAACATCTCAACAGCAGCGAAGACCAGCAGTCGGACAGCTCGCTCAAACGCTAGCCACAGCCAAGCTCGATTTCGATGCCATCGATCTAGCCGACATGCTGTGGCTGGCCCAATTTTTGGAGCCAGGAGATGCCGTGCGCTCAGGTGTTGCCGAGACGCAGCCTGACCAGGGGGCACTAGGGGTTGACCGCAAAGCGTCCCCGGAGACAGCTGCCAACGAATCAGCCTTAAATCTCTACCCCGAAGGGTCGCCACCACCACTGGGCACATCCACTGAAACCGACCAGGCAGAACCCGAGGTAGCCAAACCTCAGGGGCTACCATTTTCTGTGCCAGCGGCCCCGGCCCTTCGTACCCGCATGGATCTGGCCCGAGCGCTGCGCCCGCTAATGCGCAAGGTGCCCTCCCGCACTCGTGTTGATCTGGACGAAGAGGCCACCGTTACCCAAATTGCCGAAACTGAAGTCTGGATGCCAGTGGTGCGACCCACCCCAGAGCGCTGGCTAGAGCTTGAGTTTGTGGTTGAGTCGTCTAAAACTACGGCCATCTGGGAGCGGGCGATCGCCGAACTCAATCACCTGATCGAATATCAAGGAGCCTTTCGCACCGTCCGCACCTGGCGGTTGTCGGCCCAGGGCGATCAGGTGCAGTTGTTTCCCCGCTGGCGCGATGGGGTGGCGACGGCAACTCGTGCTGACCAGGCCAGCAGCGCTCGCCCCCATACCCCCCGAGAACTCATAGACCCCACCGGCAGGCGGCTGATTTGGCTGGTGACCGACTGCACCTCGCCGCTGTGGCGGCAAGGAATCATTCACCCCGCCCTGCGGCAGTGGGCCATGGCGCAACCTGTGGCGATCGTACAGATGTTCCCCGACTCGCTGTGGAAGCGCACCGCCCTGCGAGATGGCCACCCGGTAAAACTCAGTGCCCTGGCTCCTGGCCTGCCCAGCGCCCGCCTAGAGGTTGAGGGTCTGCCCCGCCGCCTAGAACGGCGCGGCGGGGCAGACCTAGCGACAGTGCCGGTAGTGACGTTAGATGCTCAGGTGTTGCGCCATTGGGCGCGAGTAATAGCGGGTGCTGGCGATAGTCGTACTCCAGGCCGGGTATTTGACTTGGTCTTTATCAAGCGCCAGGCTGAAGCACCCAAAGCGCCTGCTTCCCCTGCAACCTTGCCTACGGCCCAAGAACGGGTAGACCTATTTAGGGCCATCACCACCTCAGAAACAGTGAAGCATTTGGCTAATTTAATGGCGGCCACCCCCGTCGTTAGCCTTCCGGTGATTGACCTGCTGCGAGACGCCTTTAGGGCTGACTTTAATGAAGAGGTGCGCCAGTCGCATGTGGCGGAAGTGTTGCTAAGTGGCCTGCTGCGCCGCTGCGATGCTGAATCTGATGAGGTCTGCCGCTACGAATTTTGGGGTGACGACTCAGCAGACCACGACGAACGGGTGCGAGACCTGTTGTTGGGCGATGCCTCGGTTACTAAAACCCTTGAGGTGTTGAATGTTTTGTCGGCTGCCATTGGGCTAAAAATCAACAGCCCAGTCAAGACGTTTCAGGCGCTCTTGGCAGCGCTACAAACGTCTGATGACGACCAACTTTGGGCAGATGCTCTTCCCTTTGCCCAGGTTGGGTTAAATGTGCTTCTCCGCTTAGGTGGTGAACATGCGGCCTTTGCTCGTCAGTATGAACAAACCCTTCAACGCAACGTAATCACGGCTGAATCTTACTTCGACAGTCTCCCCCTCCAAGACCTTGAGTATGAAGTTGCCGAGTTCATCAACGTCCCATCCCTCGAATCCTTCGAGTTCATCGAAGCTCATTTTGAGCCCGATGATGGTTCCATCCCCTTCCCGCCCCCTCTCCAACCTGACGAGTTCACCGTCATCGCTCTAGAGGTTCAGCCAGATCCTGGATCCCCTCAGGATCTCGAACCTTTCGATTTCATCGTTGCCACCATTCAGCGTCGCTCTAGCCCACAGCAGGAGCGACGCAGCCTGTTTGGTGGCCTGTTCAGTAACCGCTCTAACTCACCTGAGTGGGAAATTTTACGCCAAGAGCAACAAGCCTATCTCCTGCAAGAACCCTTGCCAGGCATCGCCTCCCTCGAAATGGTGTCTATCCCCCGTGGTACTTTCCTCATGGGCTCCCCAGGTGATGAGCCAGAACGCTTCAATAGCGAAGGCCCCCAACATGAGGTTACGGTGCCCTCCTTTTTTATGGGTTGCTACCCCGTTACTCAGGCTCAGTGGCGAGTCGTTGCGGCCATGCCCCAGGTCGAGCGAACATTAAAGGCTGCCCCCTCGCGCTTCAAGGGCGACCTACGTCCGGTAGAGCAGGTGACTTGGTATGACGCGGTAGAGTTTTGTGCCCGCCTCTCGGCTCACACAGGCCGTCAATACCGCCTGCCCACCGAAGCTGAGTGGGAGTATGCCTGCCGGGCTGGCACCACAACTCCCTTCCACTTTGGTGAGACCATCAGCTCAGAACTAGCTAACTACGCCGGCAACTACACCTACGCCGATGGCTCCAAGGGTGAATACCGCAAAGAGACCACCGCTGTCGATCACTTTGGCATAGCCAACGCCTTTGGTCTCAGCGACATGCACGGCAACGTGTTTGAGTGGTGCCAAGACCACAGGCACGACAACTACAAAGGTGCCCCCACCGATGGCAGCGCTTGGACAGAAGGCGGAAATTCCGAGCGACGAATCCGACGCGGCGGCTCTTGGATCGCCTATCCGAGGGTCTGCCGCTCCGCGTGCCGCAACGACGTCGAGCCCGGCAACGGCAACGTCAACGTCGGTTTTCGGGTTGTGTGTTCGGCCCCCAGGACTCTTTAGCCGCCTACCAGCTAGCCCTTGCCCTTTACCCTTTTACCCTTTTGCCCTCAAAAAAGAAAAATATGGGTCTCTCTCCCCCGGCGCGTCAGCGCCTCGAAAATCTCTGGTAGCCAGAACCCCGGTTGCTGTGCCAGCCTTAGCGGATCGCT
>JBBSLR010000365.1:0-4029 GCA_038255045.1 Phormidesmidales cyanobacterium | reverse complement strand
CGGTGGTCGATGCCATTGAAACCGGCATGCGCAAGACCGGCTACAACGAGTTTTCGCTACTGTCGCTGAGCTGCTCTGACTACCTGGCCCTGCCCGCGGTGGGGGTCGAGGTCAAAAACCGCCTCAAGGACGAAAACATTTCGCTGTCGCTGCCCAGCCAGCGGGTAGATCGCTTTGACGAAAACATCGCCAACATCATCGGCGGCACTCGCCTCACCGGGCTGACCTTTGCCCCTGAGGCGGGCACCCAGCGCATGCGCGACATCATCAATAAGGGGCTGACTAACGAAGAGCTGCTGCGCGGCATTAAAACCGCCCATGAGCAGGGCTGGGGTCGGGTAAAGCTCTACTTTATGATTGGCCTGCCCGGCGAAACCGATGTGGATGTGCTGGGCATTGCCGAAACTGTGCGCTGGCTGCGCCAGACCTGCTACATCAAAGGGCGGCGGCCGCTGACCTTCAACATCACCATTTCCAACTTTACCCCCAAGCCCCACACCCCCTTTCAGTGGCACTCGGTGTCGACGGAGGAGTTTCGCCGCAAGCAGCGGCTGCTGCGAGGGGAATTTAGCGAGATGCGCTGGGCTAAGGTGAACTTTACCGACGTGCGGATCTCGGCCATGGAGGACTTTGTGGGCCGGGGCGATCGCCGCCTTGGCCCGGTGGTGCGCCGCGCCTGGGAACTGGGAGCCGGCATGGACAGCTGGTGGGAAAGCGTGGAAAACGCCTTTAAAGCCTGGACCCAGGCGATCGACGAGGCAGGGCTGACCTGGAAGTACCGCCGGGTAGATCAGGGCCAGTGGCAGGATCAACGGCAGAGCCAGTGGAACGTGATGGATACCGATGTCACCGATAGCGGGGGCGATTCCCCTTCGTGGACAATTCGTGAACGCGCCAGCCTCGATGCCCCTCTGCCCTGGGATCACCTGGATACAGGCATTGACAAAACCTGGCTACAAGAAGACCTGCTTCGCGCCCTCGAAGCGGCCACCGTGCCCGACTGCTCCTTTGAGGGCTGTAGCCACTGCGGCGTGTGCGGCCCCGACTTTGGCCACAATGTCATTGTGCCGCCGCTGCCGATTCCGGCCTTTGCGGGCCACGGTCAGCCCAGCTCTGAGCGGGTGCAGCGGCTCAGGGTGACCCTGGGCAAGCTGGGGTCGATGGCCCTGATCGGCCACCTCGATCTGGTGCGCCTGTTTGATCGCGCCCTGCGCCGGGCCAGTTTGCCCATCGCCTTTACCGGCGGTTTTCACCCCGGCCCGCGCCTGTCGCCCGCCAACGCTCTGCCCCTGGGGGCCACCAGCAGCGGCGAAGTGGTCGATTTTGAGCTGACCCAGGCGATCGCCCCCGAGGAGTTCTGGCAGCGCCTCGCCGCCGAGCTGCCCCCAGAGATTCCCCTCTACGGCGTGGAAGAAGTTTCGCTACAGGAACCCTCGGCCACCAAGCGCCTCGACCAGGCCGAATACTACCTACAGCTCGCCCCAGAGCCGGACGCCCCAGAACAGGACGCCCCAGAGCAGGACGGCCCTGGGCCCTGGGAACCGTGGATTGAGTCGGTCATGGCCCTAGACGAATTGCTGTGGGAAAAGCAAACCAAGTCTGGCAAAACCCAGCTGGTAAACCTGCGGGAGCGGCTGCACCAGCTGGCCTTAGTTGCCCCAGATCAGCCCCTGCCTGCGGGTCTGGAGTATCCTAAAGCAGGGGGTGGGGTTTGGCTGAAGGTATTGGGCAACTGCCGCAACGATGGGAACCTACTGCGCCCTGAGCAAGTCGTCTTCATGGTAGAGCAGGTGGCGAAACAGCCCCTACTGCTACAGCACGTGCATCGCAGCCGGTTGATTTTTGTGTAGGTAACGGTCATGGGCAGGGAAGCGGGCCATCGGTCGCAGTCGAGACCAGGTTTGGGCGTGCTGAGAAGCCGCCTTAGTTTAGCCAGGGTTGTTGTTTCCCAGCTCTTGTCTAGACGACGGCGACTGTGGGTTGCCCTAGTTGGGGGTGGGCTGCTGATCGGTGGAGCGCTGACTCCTAACCGGGCGGAGGCGCTGGCCACCTGCGCGAACGACAACACCGGAGAGATTGGCATCATCGACGCGGCCTGCTGCCCCAGCGATGTGCTAGCGGCCTACTGGCCGGGGCGATCGCCGCAGCTCAACCAAACTTTCTGTCAGCTGCGGGTTTTTCCCACTTCTACTCGGGCCAATGCCGACGATTTTAACCAGCGCCTGGTAAACGAGGCGCTATCCAGCGACAGCCGCCGCGCCTCTGCCGAAGTTATGACCCTGCCCAGCCTGTGGTGGAATCGCGACTCGTTAACCCCTCGTCTGGGGGGCCGTCGCCTGGTGGAGTCTTGGATTTCTTATCAAATTAAAGACTCGGCCACGCCCGTGGTAGACCTGCTGATCAATCCGCAGATGTGGTCGGTGCTCACCTACAGCGAGCGCTTTGCCGTGCTCAACCAGTTTGGCACCACTGCCCGAAACTTTGGCTACAACCTGCGGTTCTTTCAGGGCAACACCCGCAACTACCGCATGATAGGGCTTTACGCCTGTGAATTTGGCGCTCAGCCAGGCGTCTCTGAGGCTACATCAGCCGCGGTTCACACCTGTTCGGCAAACCTAGACGCGGGCCAAATTGTGCAGGTTCAGCGCCATCTTGTGGCCGAGGGCGATCGCCGCCAGCAGCTCTCGACTCCCACTGCCCAAACCCCGCCAGCCGAGGGCCGCCTGTAGAGATTGCGGCCCCAGATACTGCGGCTCTATTGCGGCCCCAGCCCTGACTAGCTCCGCATAGTCTTCCAGAGGCTGGCATAGCGGTCTTCGGCCTCGGCATTTAGAGGCAGCAAAAACTCGCTCTGGTCAGCCGCCTCGGGTGACAGCACGATCTCCGACGGCTGCTGTAGAGGCTCTGGCAGCTGCCCTGGGCCAACCCCCCAGAGCCGGGGCGATACGCCCTGGCCAAAGATCGCCAGCTGGGTAGCAAAATCAGCCTCCAAACAAAAGTCAAGCCAGTTTTGCCCCTGGGAAGAGGGCGGCGGAGCTGACTCGGGCTGCACCCAAAGCTGGGCGCTGAGCAGCGTACCCTCGGCAGGAACCGCGACCGCCAGGTTGCGATACTGCTTGAGCAGCGGCAGCACGTCGTCTGACCAGCCCACCACCGCAGTGGCGTCGCCAACAATCAACGCCTCTAGGTAGCGGCTTGAGTCGTAGGCCCGCACCTGGCGGTGCAGATCGGCCAAGAAAGTCTCTAGACCCGCCACCGCCGCCGGGTCTGCGCCATTGGCCGAAGCCCCCAAAGCCTTTTGAGCCAGCCCCAGCACCAGACGAGGATGATCAGGCAAAATCACTCGCCGGGCCAGCTCGGGGCGCAGCAGGTCGGCCCAGGCGGTCAGCTCGGCACTGTCCGTCAGCCGGGTGCGGTCATAGAGCAGCACCAGGTGGCTCCAGCGGTAGGGCACCGCCCAAATACTGCCCTCAGCGCTGGGCATGCCCTCGGCGGTGCGGCGCAACAGGTCTGGCCATACTGGGGCCAGCTTGCTCCACTGGCTGAGCTCGGCCACATTTACCGGCTGCACTAGTCCTTGGCGAATAGCGGGGGCCAGCCAGTAGTCGGACAGACTCACCCAGTCGGCCACGGGGGGCAGCCCGGCACCCTCGGGCTGGCTGTGCCAGCCCTGGAGCAGGTCGTACAGCTCAAGCAGAGACTCTTGGGGATTAACCGCTACCCCGCTGCCCTGATCTGGCCGCTGCTGAAAGGCTCTGAGCAGCTGGGCCGGCACCGAATTTACCACCATAGCCAGCCGCAGATCGCCACTGGCAGCCCGCTGACACCCTGCCGCTAGGGCGGCCAGGGCCACCCCGCCAGTGCCCGCCAAGAAGGTGCGACGATTCATGAGCATTTGCCCCCCGCTCCCCGCATCGGGGGAGAATACTGATTAACCATAGCGTTTTAGTCTACGCCCATGAAAGCCGTTCAAAATATTGTCAGCGTTTCTATCACCATTATTTTGGTGTCGTTCATTGGCCTTAGCCT